>CAZFNE010000372.1:0-3382 GCA_964520335.1 uncultured Methanosarcinales archaeon
ATAAACATGTATAAAAAGTGCAAATATCAAGAGTTTTAAGAAAAGAAAATTCTTGATTTTGCTGAACCTTTTATCAGGACATTTAAGGAGATTATTTTTGCAGCTTTAAGCTGCCTAATTATAATCTTGAGCTGCCTATAATCTTATCTTTAACAGCATTTAGGGGGGACTTTTATTTTCAAATCTTTATGAATCCACAACTTTCCTTTAACTCCCTCACACTTAATAGTCAGGCATCCTGTGTAATGCCCGGGTTTCTTAAATTTGTGAGTCGGATTCTTAAGAGCTTTTGTAATTTTTGTACCTTGAAGAGATGCTCCATCTCCAAAATCCCATCTTAAGTAGGTTATTTTTCCTTTCGAGCAATCTTTAAACTGGAACTTATAAGGATCTTTAGTAGGGAGTACTGTATAGTCTACCTTACAATTCCCACTTGAAAGTCGTTCTGTAGCTCCTCTGCAGTAATAACCGCCTTTTATGCATTGATGGAGCGAATATGCGCTAGATGCCGTGGCGGCAGATGCCGT
Organism: uncultured Methanosarcinales archaeon; assembly: GCA_964520335.1. Classification (GTDB taxonomy): domain Archaea; phylum Halobacteriota; class Methanosarcinia; order Methanosarcinales; family Methanosarcinaceae; genus Methanosarcina. The sequence continues at coordinate 528 of CAZFNE010000372.1, forward strand.
ATATGACATTAGAATTGTAAGAATAAAACATACAGCTATTATGTGCTTTACCTTCACAAGATTCACCTGTTTCATTTTGGGTTGGAATTTCAGCATTTGATATTGAAAATAACATTAAATGGCTGCCTTTTAAAAAACAAATTAGCAACTTAACCGCCAGAAAAGGTCATTTCTGTTAAAGCCAAATGCATCAGTTTGCCTGGTTTTTTATAGTTTCCCTGGCTTAATATATAGCAAGCCTAATTCACTTTTCCTTAATTGAGGTGCCCAATGTGTTGGACTGACGGGTTCAAAAATAACTGACTAACATATAAAGATACTTTTAGAAAGAGGAGTTTATAAAAGTTTATTTAAAGAGGATAAACTTGATTTGATCTTTATTCCCTAGAATAAGCTTGAATAAAGGAATAAGGTAACTTCCTTTCTGCAATAACAAGTATTTCCGGCCAGGTTATCTATACTTTTATGTTTCCAGACTTCGGTGGTTCTTAGTTCAAATTTATCTTTTAAATGTTTTATCTGGATTAGTTTATCTCAGTCTTTTAGTAGTTACCCTAAAACTGATGATGGAAAGTATATTTTAATTATTAGTCAGAAATCTGAAAAGAGACCGTGTTTATAATACTGTTACCCAACTATATCTAAATGAAATTCCAAAAATATGCTTCATAATAAGTTTTGATATAAGTGTGTAAAAAATTGAATTTAGATCTTAAGGGTAATTTCCCTTTAATAAATCTAAAAAAATTCCCTTAAGAGAGGGAATTTCTTAAATTAATTTTTATATTTAGAACTATCTGGATTAATCCAAAATTTCTCTTATCCATTTCCTTAATTGTGTTTCATATTATTAAGTGAGGCTTCTGCAAAGTAAGAATTTCCTCTGAAATTATATTTTGTATAGCCTTTAACAAAACCGCAAATTAATCCTGTGTCTGGGGAATACTCGATAAATGAATTGTCTTTCTGAGCAATCCCGACGATTCTGGTATTACTGGAAGTAGAGGTAAGATTATATCTGCCCGTATTGTTATCAGAAACCGACAATAACCAGACCCGATCGAAGGGATCTTCGGTAATACCTGTTCTATTTAGAAGGGTTGTATATTCCTGAGTCATATTATATGAGATATTAGCTCCCACCCAGTCGGCCAAATTCCCGGTTTGAGGAGAAGATGAGATTCTGCCGTCAGCGTAGAGAACATAAGGAATGGTTATGCTATGCGTGCTTATATTGATATCACCCAGGATAAAGTTCCCTTTCACACAGAGAATAACAATCTCAGCTGTTCCATCCTCCTCAATTTTATCGATGTATCCTCCAAATGGAGTGGATGTTGTTTTGCCGCTTGCAGTAATTTTCCCGGAAAACACATTTCCTTCCTGGTTATTTATCTGGTACACGCTTTTCTGGGCAGTTGTCCAGTTGCCCATGAGATTAGGAAACTCCATGCTGTCATCAGGGACTGGTATTCCATTGCGAACTGCAAGGGCAGTCCGGACTGTAACAACCCCACCTGAACTGTTGACCATCCCTGTTGAGAAAATATTATCTGATTCGATGCTCCCGCTTCTGAATGTCGTGTTATTACCGTTCTTTATATGGCTGAAGAAATGCTTGCCGTGTTTATCGTCAATAGCAAAGAATAGAGGAGCCTCCGACATATCATCTGAAATTGTAAACAATCGGTCATACTGAGAGACGTTATAAACCATTCCTGGATTGGTTGAAGCAAATTCGCCGGATGTAGTGTTGCAAGTGACACCTGAGAACGTTGTAAAATTTCCATTAATATTGTACGGTACTTGTTTTAATCCGATGCTTATCGCCGGCGATTCGGGACAAACGCAACCTGCAGCGCCCACCCCTGCAAGTAAAAAAAGAGTTAGTATCGAAAGACTAAATGCAATTGTTTTCCTGTTAATTGCTTTTATATCCAATTCCTCCTTATTTTTAGACTATATTTTACAGTATATTATTATTTTAAATGTTTGGGTTATGGGATAAATGATATGTAGTTTTTAAAAGGCAAATTTTAAGAAGGAATTAGATTGTTATTCCATGTCTCATTACGTATTTTTATTCTATATCTTATTAGACTTTTAAAGAACTAATTAAAATTTTTCTAAAAAATCGGAGCTTATGTAGTTATGTAGTAATCCCCTGTTTATTTTCAGGCTCTGTATTATTTATTAGTCTTATTTTCCTCTGATTATTTTAATCTCCAGACTTCCCTCCGCCTGATCTAAATACTTTTTAATATGGGTTTTTATAAGGCAAATTTCCTCCACGTCTGATATTGAAGACAATATTATATCCAGATAGCCTCCCTGCTTAAGAATGACGAAGGTTGCAAGAAAGTTTATATCAAAAACCCAGCTTAGACGAAGGAGTTTCATATCGTTTCGGTTTTTGACATCTCCGATTTTTGCCATCCTGTTCTCCAGAATATCGGCAATTATGGCTTGTGCGCAGCCTGGAGTGTCAGGCAGGGAATATTCAAGAGCCGGATTGCGTTCTTTTTCTTTGCAGTCCTGGCTTACGAGTTTTAGGATATCGAGTTTATCTGCATCCCTGATAAGTTTTGAGTAAAAAAGTAGCTCTCTGGAATCTTCCAGGGATTCATCATATTCTAAAACCGGGATTTCTATAAGGTTATGGTATTCGATTGCTTTTAAAATTATATTTTTTTCTGCTAATGGAAAATAAGCAAGAATTTCTGCTTTTTCCAGAATTTTTAGACTTAGAAGGGCATGATTTTCTGATTCTGAATCATAAAAGGTTTTGTATTTCAGAAACTGCTCGAAACGGCCAAGGTCGTGAAATAAGGCTATTGTTTCGGCAAGCCTGCATT
>CAZFNE010000373.1:0-3382 GCA_964520335.1 uncultured Methanosarcinales archaeon
ACTAGAAAGGTTTCTAAGAATTTTCTCGTGTTCAACCATCTCATATAGGAAGTTTTTCAATTTAGCCGGCAAGTCATAGATTAGATTCTTTTTCTTTAACAATTTTTGAAATAATTTTTGAAAGTTAATTTCTTTCTCTTGGATGATATTTTAGATAATATCAAAAAACTCTTTTTCGAAAGTTTTTCAAATTTTGAGTTTCTCATATGTCTGATCACTTATACTGTCCAAGTTTGTCCAAGTTGCCATGCCGTGTCTGTATTATATGTATTTAGTATTTTTAAATTAATATATAAAAAAGTATTAAAAATAAAGGAAAGCATGGTATAATTCTTGGAAATATGGGGAATACATATCTTCTTTTAGGAGATCCTAGAAAAGCAATTGAATATTACGAAAAAGCACTGGTAATTTCTCGAGAGATTGGGAATAGGCGAGGAGAAGGAGCAGATCTTGGAAATCTATGGTTAGCCTTCAGCGAGCTTGGAGAGATGGGGAAAGCAATTGAGTGTTATGACCAAGCATTAGAAATTAATCCTGAAGATCCAAATGTATGGTATAATAAGGCATGTACTAATTCTTTGATGAATAAGAAAAGTGAGGCTTTAACATATCTAAAACGCGCAGTTGAGCTTGATCCTGAATATAAGGAATTAGCAAAAAGCGATAAAGATTTTGGAAAACTATGGGAAGATAAGGATTTTGAGGATATTAGTATAACCAATAAAAAGCATTAAGTTGTTGAGAAATTTACAAGCTTGTTAAAATTTTGCAGGAGAAAAGCATATTCAAAATTTCAGTAAATTCAAAGATTTCAATTCAAAATAAAATTTGGGATCTAAAACACAAATAGTATGAAGGTTAAAAATATTTGTAATACTAATCTAAGTAAACGGAAAAATAGATTCACCACTTGGTACAATATTGAGAGCAATACTGATATTCTCTAAACCGAATTACATCTTTACAGCATTTATTAAATATTGAATGTCATAAGTTATTATTTAATCACCCATTTATCTTTTTAATCGGGACTCGGTTTAGTGATATATTAGTATTCTTTTTGTATCAACCTTACTATTTCTTTTCGCTGGTATTGAGCCTTTATGTGAAAAACAAAACAACAAAATATTACTTAATTGAATGAACAATAACATAGTAAAAGAAAATAAAAATTTAATAAAAAATTTAAAGTGATACGACGACCTTCGAAATAGATCCTTATGATTTTTTAATTAATATGAAATGGCTTCCTAACTGTGGAGAAGTAAAGTTAAACCCGTATCCCCCAGGTGCAAAAGTAAACGTAATTACTAAAGGAATTATAGTTACTGATACTGAAGGCCACCTAATAAATGATAGCCCAGAATTAACCCAGACAGTATGTAACCTTATATCTAACGTATGGGAAAGTAGAGTCATTCCTGACCTTAAAATAAAAAAAGAATCAGGTATATCAATTCCTTTTCCAATACTCTCATTTAAAGTATTATTTGATCGTATAAACAAAAAAGATATTGTTCTATAAAAAAATGAATGTGCTTTTAATCCTCTAGTGCTGATAAGACCTCTTACTCATATAGAAAAAGGTCAAGATATTAAATTTGACCACATATGTGACATCAAAAAAATTAAACCCTTCTTATAGATAATCAACCAGTAGCTTTTTTTATGTACAAACAGTATGGAAAACAAGTTTCAATTTATTTTGATTTTACACCGAATGATCCAAACTTTAGTGAGAATGGGTGGAAGGAAGAAGAAGAAATATGGCTAGCAAATGCATATCTTGAAACTATCTTAGCTAGCTCTTTTGGGCATTTATCACCGCTCATTCCCAAATTACGAACATATGATATTCCTTTTACTATTGGACCCAAATCTGAAAAAATTAAAGAAATATGTGAAATTGTGGATAAAGCAAAAAATATTGACGATGCAGATACAATGTTATCAAATATTCTAACGTTTGAAGATGTTAGTTTATTAGAAAAAAACTGGATATATTTAAAATCATTTCAAAAGCGAAAAGAACTATTGAAGGATGCTTTTAGGTGCTTTAAGTATGGAATTCACAGTGGTGTAGACTATATTGATGCCTCAAGTTGAAGGCATAATTACTGAAGAACTATACTGTCAGCTTTATAGTAGAAACAAGGCACCAGATACATTGGAATCCAGATTCAATGCATTTGAAGATCGGGTAAAATCCGAGAAAGTTGGTCCTTTGACTCTCAAAATACTGGACAGCCTAGTTTCATTTCTTAAAGATTCAAATCTCTATAAAAAATTCAAGTGGACTGAAGAAGACACGGGCATAAATAGAAATGCGACTTTGCATGGAAAGGATTGTTCATTCAATACATGTGCTAATTCAATTAGGATGATTTTATTGTTAGATTCGATATATTGGATATTCTGTACATTAGAAAGTGCAAGAAGAGGTCATACAACTTAATTTGTAGCTGACGGTATTCATGAATTAAAGAATCTAATTCTACATTTTGAGAAATAATTGGTTAACACTTTAACCCAAAAAGACCTCCTAATATTTTAACAAAAATATACGCCAAAATCTCTTATGTTTAATATTTTAGTTGCACTAATTTCTTTAAAATCCACGATTTCTGCCTATGTTTTCAAACACAATCATTCTGTAGTTTATAGAAATACGCTTGTTTGCATCGATTGGTGAATATAAACGTAAAAAATAGCGGAAATCATATCCTTGAATTTAAATTTAATAGGTAATGTTTCAGGCAGGTCTTTGTTTATGTCTGGCCAGGTCCTGGAGTCTTGCAGGATCCGGATAAGATATACGCAATAAAAACAGAAGCCTTCTAATGCTTTCAGCCCGGTAAAAACTTCTGTTTTTGTTTGAATTAGCCGGCTTGTAAAAAGGTTTTTGCGGTTGTTGGTTTACACAAAATCCGGTTTAGTATATTCTTATGTTTTTTTATTGGAGTTCAAGGCCTCCAAACTTCAAGAGATGCTGTAAACGATACTACGACAGATTACGCTCAAAAGTTGGGGTTTCACAATCCTGAAGGCCTGCTAAATGAAAAGTTTACACCTCATTGTTTTCGACACTGGTTTACAACCTTGTCAAGGAGAGCTATCCCATAGCTATAATTTAGGAACTAAGGAGTTGTAACGAAATAACCTAAGGAATACATTTATATTTTTGACCAAAATCGACGGAGAAGCTTGTGAAAATGTGTTAGTACAGTGTAAAAATTGAATCAAGTTATTTCGCAGCGAGTACTAAGAGAAGATACAAGAACGGAAGCAATAGATATCCACGACGACATAACACAGGACGAACTTAAAGAAAATTACCTGAAATATATTCCTAAACTTGGAATAAAAGTCTAATTTTACT
>CAZFNE010000374.1:0-3363 GCA_964520335.1 uncultured Methanosarcinales archaeon
TAGATGGTAGGGGCTGAGTCCCTATTCTCAGGTCCCTACCTGCGATCCAACCCATAGATTAAGAGGAAACCCTATTACCCTTAATCTGAACATCTATAACACCATCAATATATATATCATAATTGATACGAAAAATTGCTTTTTATTTTAAATTTAGATATAATTAAATAATTATATTATATTGAAAATTTTAATCTAATTGAAAATAATAGGGGCCGAACAAGAAAAGATCTATAATGAGATTGAAATATTTTACATCAAACTATTTTTTGGTTAAAAACAATTTTTGATATAATTAATTTAAAATAATTTATTTTATTATTATATACTGGAGTTGGGAAGTAAGATGGGGTACAGAACTGGAGTAATATCGGCCACATAAAGAATCGCCTGGAAGTCGCTGGTCCTTTCTTCGGATCGATTTGCTTGGGGGAGCATGAATAAGATTCGAAGGCTGTATTGGGGGATACAGTACAGGGCCAGAGTTTCCAGGCTTCTTCTGACGTAACTCTTTTTGCTGTCTTTCACGGTATCTTTCTTGATCTTTTCAAATTCAACTAAATCTGTTTTTGATTTGTTTTACTATCATTTTACTATCAGATCAACAGTTTGTGGCTACTGTCCTATTCGATGCAGGAGAGCGGCCTTTCTCAAAAAGACAAAAATAAGAGAATTGGCAAATAATAACTCAATTCTGCTTTTATCACTCATTATTGTGTTCTTAAGCTTCTTCTTCCTGTTTATCTGCCTTTTTCTCCCTGTTACTTCTTTTTTCCTTCAACTATTTTCTCTTTTTGGACAGGGCCGCCAGATAAGCTGGCGGAGGTTCTTATACTAGCTGTGAATTGAAAAATACTTTCAGGGGCCTACGAAGTAATCTCTTCGATCTGTGGCGAATAGAAAACTTTAAAGGCGCATCTTCAAAGTAAAATTGATCTCTCATGAAAATCCATTTCCTCCTGCACCCTGCCCTAAACACTCTTGGTAGTATAGAGGAATTCAAGGCCGGAAAAGGGAACAGTTCCGAGAGAAAAGCGTCCGTGTCCGTTTTTCCATAGAGCATCAGTTTGGCAAAAAAATATTCCATGATCCTGCCAGGAGCGGTGGAGCCGGTCATCTTCGATAAAATGAAATAACCCAAGAAATATTTTATGTATTCTTGTTCCAAGAGGGAAAAAATATTTACTAAACATCCACAAACTTTGTAACATGAATTTCGGATTTTTAATTTTTCCAGGGCTCGAAGAACTTGATCTGGTTGGTCCCTGGGAAATAATATCACTCTGGAGCAAATTTGCTCAGGGCCCCGAGAACTGCCTCATGATTGCCGAAAAACCCGGTCCCGTGATATGTCAAAAGGACATGTCAATAAATCCTCACGTCACCTTTGCAGATTGCCCTGCACTTGATTTTCTCCTTGTCTCGGGCGGCGAAGGCACGCGCAGAGAGGTTGATAATCCAGCTCTTATTCAATTCGTCGCCAGGCAGGCTGAGAACTGTAAAGCTGTCCTTTCTGTCTGTACCGGTACATTCATCCTTCACCGTGCCGGTCTGCTATCAAACAAACGAGCTACTACTCATTGGGCTTCACTACAGAAGCTACGAGAAATGGGAGATGTGGAAGTGGTGGAGGATCGAATTGTAAGGGATGGAAACATCTGGACCTCGGCAGGTATTTCTGCGGGAATTGATATGGCGCTTGCATTTGTTGAATACATGACAGATGAAAAAACGGCGGGCAAAATTCAGCTCGGTGCCGAGTACTATCCGTCAGGCAGATCGTATGGCATGATGCACAAAATTCCGCAAGCACCTGAATATTTGAGAAAAAGGGATTGAATGAGTGAAACAGTTCGCTATATTCAAAAACATGAATTGAGATAACTACTTGATCTTTATAAACACCTGAACAAGGATGATCCAGATCTTGCAGAAGACGCTAAACTCAAAACACTATGGCAGGAAATATTGGTAGACTCCGGGCAGCAATACCTCGTGGCTGAAGTAGATGGAAAACTGGACCCTCCTGCGTATTGGTTGTTATCAAGAACCTTACAAGGAGTGCAAGCCCTTATGCCTTTATCGAGAGTGTTGTAACACATCCAGATTATAGAAAAAGGGGCATTGGAACGAGACTTTTGAAAAGAGCACAGGAGATAGCCAGAGAAAAAGGCTGTTACAAAGTTATGCTCCTTACAGGAAGAAAAGATGCTATACCGTTTTGCGAAAATGCTGGATTTGAATGTAAAACTAAGACAGGATTTATTATACGATTTGATGGACACTAATAAAATAGGTATTAAAGTTAGGTGTTAACAAAAGACTCAGGAACTACCCTTCACGCTTTCTGTGACCAGTTTTAAAATAACAGTACCTAATATGGATGTATTTTTAGGCAGATTGAATAGTACTAATTCCTATCAGCGCAGCATAGGGCTTATGTTGATGGCTGAAAATGCCAGGTGGGATGAAGGAAACAAATTTGATAAAATTATTGATTTATATCTCTCTTTTTGCGATGACGAAAAACCCATAACTGTTCGTCAGTGCATACAGAGCCTGTTAAAAGTAGTTCCTTATAAAAAACATCTCTGTACTAAAATTGCGGAAAAATTAATGTCTATAGAAATAATGGAACGCAAAGAGACACAGAGAAAAATCCTGCTTCTGGATATTCTGAACGTTCTGATAGAAATCAGAAAACAGGCTCCGAGTGACGAGATTGAGGCATACATCCGAAGTGCCATGACAGGTGAGATTCTTAATAAAAAAACAAAAAATGAAGTTATGAAACGCCTGGAGAGTAGAGAGTAACAATTTAGGCCTCTGTAAACGGTCAAATTTTGAAAAGATAATGAAAACGCTTTGATAGTATGGGAATAAAAGTTAAGGTGCTGCCGTTCTATCAAGAACTTCCTGTAAGAACGGCAACTTTGTCATGGTGATTGTCGTCTCCTCAAAACTTTACTTCCACATAACCTCAAGAGGCTTCCTGCGAGGGATTCCATATACTTTGTACTGCGGGTTTCCAAACATCATTGCATAGGCACATTTCCTTCCTTCGGGAAAACCTAGTTCCTTCTGAAGAGGTTCATGGAACATTGCAGCAGCCGCAACAAAGCCAGCCCAGCATGTTCCTATCCCGAAAGCCGGCGCAGCGAGATCAAAGTGAGTGAGGGCGATAATAGCGTCAGTAGGCGCAATCGGGTTATTCTCAGGTATATGGGCAAAAAGCAGGTGTGGGGCGCCCCGGCAGATGACATCGATTCCCTGTTCCCATGCAGAAATAAGCATAGGCACATAGCCGCTCATAGGGTGGTCGGTGTTCAGCAGGTTTTTCATCCATTCAATTGTGAGCCCGGC
>CAZFNE010000375.1:0-661 GCA_964520335.1 uncultured Methanosarcinales archaeon
CGCTTTCATTGCAATAGTGGTCTTCTTCTTCGCAACTGCCTTTGGAGGAGTGGATATACACCCTGAATATCTTTTCCAGGGGGCCCTGCCAAATGGCATGATAGGTCTCTTTGCAGCCCTGCAATTCGGGCCGTGGTTCTACCTGGGAATAGAAGGGGCTGCAATGTGCGCCGAAGAATGCAAACACCCATCAAGGGCAGTTCCTCTCGGACAGCAGGCAGGAATGATAACTCTGCTTATAGGAGCGGCAATGACCCTCTATTTATGTGCAGTGCTGATCCCTGCGGACCTGCTAGGGGTTTCCGTATATCCACTTTTTGAGGCTGCACAGAACAGCAGGACCTTTATCTTTATTGCCCTGCTAGGGCTCGGAACATTCCTGACCTGTGTTGCCAGTGCAAACGGCTGCGTCTGTGACTCTTCACGTTCCTGGTTTGCCCTCTCCAGGGACAAGTACGTGTCATCCTGGTTCTCAGCAGTGCACCCGAGGTACAATACCCCATACAGGGCAGTGATTTTCACGATGCCTGTTGCAATCGGTTTTGCATTCAGTGGTTTCCTTGACCAGGTAATCACCTTTTCCATTGTCTCGGGGCTACTGTGCTATGTGCTGATTCCTTTCTCCCTGATTCGTTTCAGGAATCTGTTCCCGCAGAGCACA
>CAZFNE010000375.1:671-3327 GCA_964520335.1 uncultured Methanosarcinales archaeon
TGTAGGTCCTCTTCAGCCATATATTGCTTACTTTGCAATCGCAATCGCAATTACGATTCTTTCAACACTGTTCTGGGGTTACAAGTATAACCTGATCTTTGCCTTTGTGTTCTACGGCATTGCATACTTTTATTTCAGCCACAGGCACAAGAGCTCTAACATTGAGAACAACTGGGCTGAAATGGGCTGGCCCTCACCTAATGGTTCGGAAAATAGAAGGATAGGAAAGGAGGCGATAGGCGTTGGAGACGAATGATCCGGCAATGGAAAGCAAATATTACAGCAAACTCAATGGGGATACGGTTCTCGTTATAGGTATGCTTGCTTTGCTTGTGGGTGTGGAAGGATTCATAACATACAGGATTCTCTCCGAGACCTGGGAAATTGCTTCAGATTTCTTCTATCTCTACGTAATCTTCATGGGACTGATTGTTTCTATCGAGACTATCGGGTGCCTGAGGGTTAGAGAGTCCATCAAAAACCACATGTTCGAGTTCAAATATTACGATTGAGGAGGCAGAAGACATGGCACAAAAGAACATCGTTACAGAGGTCTTTGATATTGTGTTTATTTTTGTCCTTGCCTTCGCCTGTGTGGTTATTCCCACAGTACTCCAGGGAGCTGTACTCGTTTCCTGGGAAGAAGGAGGGGCGGGAATAGGCTTTGTATGGGACCCGGTAGGCTTCTTCAGTTTCTTGCTTGTGATAATCGCTTTCTTTGTAGTAATCCTGTATCATTCAGTAAAGCATTACAGATACTGAAAGCACTGAAAAAGCTGAAAGAAACTGAGAATATTGAAAAACTGCAAAATACCGAAAGTATTGAAAGGAACTACAAAAAAGGTTTACTGAATGTCTGCCTGATTTCTTTTTCAGGCAGACAATATTTTTTAAGGACCTTAGAAAACAGCAGAATATTCCTTTTTTAAACGCATCTATAGTTCAATTCTGCCGCATGAGCATGGTCTCCCTGAAAAGAGGGGATTATTCAGGGAGCAATGGAGGGATTTTTTGTGGATTTTTTCCAGAAAACTCGAATCTGGCTTCTACTCGAGGGAATACAGGCTCTGAACTCTCTTTACAAAGTACAGGCACATCACTGAGGATGTATTCTGAGATCTCAGATCCGTACTTCGTTTAGAAAGTATGCTCAAGCCCCTTAACTCCTGAGAAGCATGAGCTTCTGGTTTGTTTACGATAAAAACTAAAAACTAATTGTATATAAAATTTTTTGTTTTAATATTGCTTTAAGGAATATAGTATATATATTTTGTTATTTTAGCTGAATAGACGATAGAAGTATTTATATATAACATCCAAAAAGCAAACTAAATGAGAGAAAGATATAAATAAACGTTACTCACGCCTAAAATAAATTTAGAAGAAAGTAGGAGAAAGTTGCTTCATTTCCAGAAGTTGCTTCATTTCTAAAATAGATCAGGAGAAATTGGAAATCAATTTTTCGAGCTGGATTCTCTCACTGGTAGCATCTGTAAGCCTGGCATCGGTTTCGGAGATTTTCACTATAAGACATGCAGCATTCAAATCGGTTTCTCCAGAATCCATGAGAGCTTCGGTAAGCCCTTCAAGGATATCAATGCCAGAAAATCCTTTTTCAATAATCATTTCGTCAATAAGCTGGCGCCCTCTGGAAAAGTCACCTGCAAGAGCAGCCTCAAGCAGCAAATCTATAGTTTCATCCCTGCCTTTCATAGTAGCTTCAAAAACAATCTCTTCCGTGATTTCAGCACCTTCCGCCTTAAGGGCAGCAAGCTGGAGAGTCTGGACAGCTCCTGCAACATTTCCTTTAGCAAGATAAAGGATCGCATCAAGTGCCCCACTTGAAAGATTCAGTTTTTCAGCAAGAGCGACTTTCTCAAGATGAGGTTTAAGAAAAGAATCCGGAACATAGGCAAAAAAGACCTGAAGGCCCCTTGAACGAAGGGGAGAAATGAGTTTCGAAGGCCTTGTAGTCGAAAGAATAAACCTGCAGGTTGCACTGTACTTTTCCATGATACGCCTGAGAGCGTGCTGTGCATCCGAACTAAGAGATTCTGCATTATCGACATAGATAAGCTTATAATCGGTATCAAGTGGAGCCATTCCGGCGTACTCATTAATGATTTCCTTAAAAATATCAATTACGCTTTTGTAGATTTTTTTCGGGTCATCAGTCCCGATAAAACGGACAAAACGCCTATCTCGCACAAGATAACGTTTTCCCTGGTCGAAAAAATCCGAGGCATTAAAGTATGCAAAATTGTTTTTCCAGGTATCTCCATAGAGCTGTTTTGCAAGGGCAAGAGCAGCCGTTGTTTTTCCTGAGTTTTCAGGCCCGTAAAAAATGAGGTGGGGCAGGCTTCTGGACTGAACCAGTTCGGAAAGCGTTTTCACGGCATGTTCGTTTCCGAGCAGTCCTTCAAGGGTGTCTGCCCTGTATTTTAGAGTCCAGAGATCCTGCATTGATTCCACCTTATTTTCCAGCTTTTGAATATCAATTCTAGAGCCTTTATTTTTTCCCTCAATAATTACTCGGTTATACTTCCGTTTCCGCTTTCATCTACATGAAGGAATTCCTTGATTACTATACCATAAACCGGCCTTGCAAAAATCACACCTATAAAGACACCAATGATAGTAGTAATTGCAAAGCCTT
>CAZFNE010000376.1:0-3324 GCA_964520335.1 uncultured Methanosarcinales archaeon
CTAATTTATCTCAATCATTTATTCTCAATTTTTCAATTTTTACTTTTCCTCATTATTTTTATTTTTATTTCGATCTAACCATTAATTTACATTTTTAAGAAACTATATTTTATTTAACTTTTATATTAAATTTACTTTCACATTTACTTTAGTATTTCTTATATTAAATATTAAAAGTGAGTTTTATGAGCATTAGAAAAATTTTGGGATCAAAATAGGGTATAACTTGAACTTTTTAGTTTATTTTTTTAAAAAAATATCATTAAGTAGTAATGCAAAATGTAATTTAAACAGCTTAATTAGGACCATATTATTCTTTAAACCCTTATTTTTGATTATAATTATTAAAATGTTTTTGCCATACTCAATTCTCATTTAGAAACAGTAAGTTTATATCTATCAAAATTCTATTATTAACTCAATTATAAAAAAATACTTAAAAAAATTTATAGAGATATTTAAATTATTGGAGTAAGTAAACAGCTCTAGAGAGTGAAAAGTTCTAATCTTGTACAAATTAAAAGAAAGAAAATAGAACATATACTCAGAAATATATAGAGCAGCTTTCTCGATGGATGGAGGAATTAGAATTAAAAAATCAACTGCTTTAGTTTTAGCTTTCATTGTTTTATTATTAATTTCTGGCACAGGGGTGGCAGCTACTATCACAATTCAACCAGGAGGCAGTAGTCCAATCCAGACTGCTGTAAACAGTGCAAAAGCCGGCGATATAATAATTTTAAAACCCGGCGTATATAGCGAAAGCATTAAAGTAAGCGCCAAATCCAGTATAACGATCAAGTCAGAATCAGGAAACCCAGATAACACAGAGGTTAAATCTATAAGTGCAAGTAAGAATGCGCTCTCATTAGTTAATAGTAGCTATATTCAAATCAATGGACTAAAATTTACCGGGGCAAAAAACGCGGGGTATTCAGGGATAAGTGTATCTAATTGTTCTAGCTGCAAAATTCAAAACAATAATCTTGTAAGCAATTCACGCGGGCTTTATCTTGTATATTCCAAAAAGTGTACAGTTTCGAATAATATTGCAACAAATGACGACACGTATGGAATTGTACTGGCGAACACACACAATAGCACTATTTCAGGTAATCAAGCCCATAACAACGCAAGAGGCCTATATGTCGGGAGCTCAGATAGTAATATAATAACTCGAAATAATGTTAGTGGCAATAGTATAGTAGGCTTCTTCATATGTGGATATAGCGATAGAAATACTGTTTATGACAACTATTTCAATGATGATAATGTAACTATTAGAAATGGAATTGGGAACAGTTATAATATCACGAAAACAACAGGCACAAATATAATAGGTGGCTCCTATATAGGAGGAAATTTCTGGGGTAAACCTAGTGGCACTGGATTCTCACAGACAGCAAAGGATGCTAACGGGGACGGATTTTCAGATGAACCTTACAAAAGTATATCAGGCAGTATCTACACAGATTATCTCCCATTAACTTATAATACTGGATCTAACCCTGGAACTGCATTAAATGCCGATTTTTCAGGAACTCCCCTATCAGGAAATAAACCTTTAAGTGTTGCTTTTACTGATAAGAGTTCAGGTAGTCCCACAACATGGAACTGGAATTTTGGAGACGGAAATACTTCAACTGAAAAGAGTCCAACACATACTTATTATAATCCAGGGAAGTACGATATCACTCTTACAGTAACCAACAGTACAGGGGTAACTGATACAGAAAAGAAAACAGGTTATATAAACGTCGCAGAGGTCCCTGCCCCAACGCCAGTACTTCCAGTCGCAGGTTTTAGTGGTACTCCTACATCAGGAACTGCTCCATTAACTGTCACCTTTAAGGATGAAAGTAAAAACGCTCCAACCTCATGGAGCTGGGACTTTGGAGATAAAACAACCTCTTCGGAACAGAATCCAAAGCATACATACAACACAGCAGGGAATTATATAGTAAAGCTTACAGCAACTAATTCTGCAGGAAGCAACACAACAACAAAAACGAATTATATAACGGTGACAGGTTCAAGTCAGTTACAACCACCTGTTGTGAAGTTTTGGGGCTCAAGAACCTCCGGGACTGCTCCTTTAACTGTATATTTCACTGACAACAGTACAAATACTCCAACCTCATGGGACTGGAATTTCGGGGACAATACCCCTGCCGGGACTGTCAAAAACCCAAAACACATTTACGCTGCAAAAGGTAACTATACTGTAACCCTTACAGCAAGTAATGCCGGAGGGAAAGGAACGCTTACTAGGACAAACTACATAAAAGTTTCATAATGGACACGTAGGAAAACAATAAAAGTAGTGAAAAATAGATTGAGAAGATTGCACAAAAGGGCTTTGCATTATTTAAAATTTTATTTAGAGTTTTTCTGCAAAGC
This sequence comes from uncultured Methanosarcinales archaeon, assembly GCA_964520335.1. GTDB lineage: Archaea > Halobacteriota > Methanosarcinia > Methanosarcinales > Methanosarcinaceae > Methanosarcina. The sequence continues at coordinate 2,401 of CAZFNE010000376.1, forward strand.
TTCTGAATTCCAGGGAATCCGGGCTTGTAGATTCAAGCTCTCCCTTTTCTATTTCTGCTTTTTCTTTTCTCTTCGAGTCGATATTTATAAAAAAGTCTCCAACTAAATCTTCTACACCAATGGGCAAAATATCAACGAATTCTTTTCTTTCTTCCACAGGGAAATATTGGAAAACCGAAAATTTACCAAGCCTGCGCATCTGGGAACCCTGGAACCGGGAATCAAGAAGAATTCTAACCCCGAAATCATCAGGCGAGCGAACTACTCTTCCCATTGCCTGCCTGACTTTTCTTATTGTAGGAACCTGAACTGCACACTCCCATCCTTCGCCGGGGCCAAAAACCGAATCATATGCTGTTTCTATGGCTTTAATCCTATCATTTAATGCCGGGTATCCTATTCCCACAACAATTACTGTTCTACCGCGGGCCCCTCTGAAATCAACGCCTTCACTCAGGGTTCCCCATAGGTAAGTAATAAGAACGGCTTTTCCTCCCTGCTCTCCTATTTTGAAAAAATCTTCTCTTATCTCCTGAGCTGAAATTCCTATTTCATCAAGGAAAACAGGAAGTGATAATTCAGCTTCAATCAGCTTTGTATAGCGGACAGCTTCAGATGAGTTCTGGAAATAAATAATTACATTTCCGGGAGAGGCATTAATTGCTGCCAGAAGAGATTCTTTTAAACTTCTGAGAGTCTCAGGATTGTCCCTATTTTTTGAAAAAAGCGGAGGAATAGCAACTGCAAGGGTTAGCCTTCTTTCTATGGGAAATGTAGTACTAAAGGAAATCTCTTCTACTTCTCTCGAAATTCCTAGCGTGGCTTTTATCATTTCAAAGGGTCGGAGGGTTGCTGACATCAGTACGGCAGAATAAACAGAATCAATTAAAGGCTGCGTTACATTCCTAGGGATACATGTAAAAA
>CAZFNE010000377.1:0-3307 GCA_964520335.1 uncultured Methanosarcinales archaeon
TATTTCTTTCTCTGTAGGCCCTATTACCCCTATTCTCATAAAATTCATCTCCCATTCTTAATAGATGGCTAAAGCATAGTCACTATTATTCAGCGCCAGCCCATTCTCTCTTATTTCATCTAATTCTATAGCATTAAATATACGCAAATTATATAGATTAAGAAATTCCTCAGAAACGCTTTGGTCAAAAATAATCATATCATCAGTATTTATAGTTACTTTAACACCATTATCATATAGCTTTCTAATTGGATGTGTTTTATAGTCATCAACCCTGCTGAGTAAAACATTACTTGTTGGACATACATTGAGTTGTATCTTATTATCACATAACCATTTCATAATACTTTTAGAGTTTGCTGCCGCTATTCCATGCTGTACTTGATTAAGTTCCAACTCTTCAACAGCCTGCTTAACAAGATCGGCTGTTCCGAATTCACCAACATGAGCTTTCAAAATCAATCCTTTTTCTTTAGCTTTTCTATAAACCTTTTTAAATTTATGTGTAACAAATTCATCTCCAAACATGTCAATGGACTTAAAATAATCCTGATCTAAAAATTCATCTAATTTCTCACTAATTTCATCAGGAGATACATTTGATAAAAATGCAATCTCTGGTATAAAGCTAATTTCTGGAGCAAAGTTTTTATGTATTCTTTTTACTGCTTGCACAAGATTCTCAACAGAATTATCATAAAATTGCTCTTCACCTATACTTACACTCATATGAAGCACTTTAATACCATCCATTCTAGCCTGAACAAAAGCTGCTTCTATACGTTTTTCATAGCCTAACCTTCCTTGACACAGAGGCTTTATATTTTCTGCAATCCATTTATTCATTTCCCCTAAATCTTTAAGCTTTGGACATTTTGGTATAGAAACATCTACCCATTTTTCAATATATCTTTTATTACCGCCTCTTGTTATATGATTATGCAAATCACTTTTGGGAATCTTCCTCACTGCGTATAGGTTATTACTTTCTAAAGCTTTAATAAACTTGTCTTTCATAGTTCTCCTCCCGATATTGATTCATAAAATTTTGCAGTTATTAGGTAATAAAAAATAATATTTCTTATATATTTTAGGTTTCTTTTTCCATTTAAAGATTTGTTTATGTGAATATTTTATATCTTGTTACTGGTATTAATATAGATATAAATACGTTTCATATAAGATTACTTAACCATTAAAAATAGTCTATTATATTGATCATATTCTGGATAATAAACCTCTTGGTAATTTTGAAGAACTAGAAAACCTTGTAAAAAACACTTCCATTCTTCTGTGGTTTGATTCCACAAATACAATCCATCATCAAGCAAATTTTCATTAATGGTTTTTATGTTCCATTCTTTTATTTGTTTATCATTAATATATGGATTAACCTTTATAAATACTTTTCCTTCATTCTTTAGTATCCTTTTAATTTCTCTCATAACTTTATCAGTATCTTCTGGATATAAGTTATCAATTATATTAGATAAAATAATTGCATCAACAGAACTGCTCTCAATATCAGATAATACCTCTATACCTCCTTCTATAAAATCATACAATCCAAAATTCATTTTTTGTTGCCTGATTTTTGCTTGTACAATAGCACTAGATGATAAATCAATACCCATATGTTTTTTAGTACCACGTAGAGCACAATAAAAAAGCATGCTACCATTGCCACAACCAAAATCCAAAATAGTATGTGTTTCAAAACATGTCCAGTCTAGTGCTTTATTAATTACTTCATTACCAGTGTCAATTTTAGTAGGAATAGTTATTTCTTTTTTCCCAAATACTTTATTCCACTTAACCTTGCACTTTTCATATCTATCTATCATATTTTCACCTCAAAATTTTAATATATTTTTGTACACGAATAGTACAAGCAAATAGTAATAAAAAGAAAAACCCGTCGTGACTGTTAGTCTTATATTTTCATCATAGATTTAGTCAATTTAACAGCTAAATCCCACACTCTTTCAATATTTTCTATATTATCAGCATATTTAGGGTAGACACCCTTATCAAAAAGCTGCTTTACTTCTTGCATTAATCCCCTGGTATAATGCGATGATTGCATAATTTCCCTTTTATCGTTGATAAGTTTACCTGTAATATCTTTAAATTCTTCGGAAGTACATATATGAAAGTAGGTATCTGCCATGGTCTCTGGCGAAGAGCTATGAATATTTTGAACCATTGCGGCAATTCTCCACACTGATTTGAATTTTTCCATGGTTTCTTTTGACATTTTTATCGCAGGTATTTGAACTGCATTTACTTGGATACCATCTTTTTTAAATATATCCCCCATTTTGAATGTTAACATCAATAATGCCATTTTAGAGTCACCATACATTTTGTAAATATTATAAGGCCTGCTATCCATAAATTCTCCCTGCAAATTATCAAAGTCTATTTTCCGCTTTGGGTCAAAGAAGTGCCTGATATTAGTAGTGCAAGCATTAAGAACTCTTGCATCCTCCGATTTTTTAAGCATATCAGTCAACAATTTGGTCATTAGAAATGGGCAAAATGCGTTGGTAGCAAATGATAGTTCTATATTATCAGGGCTAAGCTGATAATTTTTTTCACCATGATTGAAATATCCAGCGTTATGAATTAATATATCCAGCTTTTTATACTTTTCTTTGAACTCAGAACAAAAATCTTCTATTGACATAAAGGAAGATACATCAAGTTTAAGTAAATCTACACCATTATTTTTTGTCAGTTCAATTATTTCCTGTTGTACCTTTTTACTTTTCTCAAGATTGCGGCAAGCCATAATAACCGTGTATCCTTCTTCTGCAAACCGGATTGCTGCTTCCCTACCTATACCTGAATTTGCACCGGTGACTATTACTATTTTATCATTCATAATTTCCTTTCCCCTTTTCCCTAACTCAATGCTTCAGACTGTTATGAGGCAGTGATAATCATCACCCTTGGCGTTAACTCCTTTCCTATTTCCAATAGTTTACTGATTTTCTCTTATATTTCTATTTAGATTTCTTTTTTATGATTTCTTCTCTTGTCTAAAATGAATCTGGGTTTAAACTTGTTGCAATACTCAAACTACGGAAGCAATCACAGCAAATGTGCCGATAATCATTGTAATATTCATCTCTATAATTAACTACCTCTATATCAGAAGTTACTTATCCACTGTAATATTGCATTTCATGTACAAGAACTTCAGCCATCTTTTACCTCCTATAATTTGAAGAATATATTTACCTTATGTTAATCTCATAATCTCACTTTTTAATTGCTCTTGTGGCATAAAAAGATGGGACGT
>CAZFNE010000378.1:0-3298 GCA_964520335.1 uncultured Methanosarcinales archaeon
AATTTAAAAAATGCAAAAGTTGACTGCGAAGCAGTCAACTGCGTAAGTCCTATAAGAATTATGCTATAGCTTATCTTCTTCATATTCGACATCCCTGAGATCAGGATTACATAAATCGCCAGGGAAACTAAAGGCGAAAATTGCCCAGAAGACGGAATTATGTATATTCACGTTGACGTAAATAGCTTCTATGAGGACGACTAAGGATTTTACGAAGAAGAAGGTTATCAGGAACTGGATAAACCATGTCTTTTTAATCATCCAGCTATAGAAGTTGCTAACTCTGTGCTTCAGATTTGTGTAAAACACGGGTTCAAAATCGGAAAAAGAAAGCAGACCTGGAATCTCATTCAGGTTTTCTGCGGGCTTATCTAAGTCTTTCAGGAATATTTTCTGGTTGTCTGTTGTCTCCGGGATGCTCCTGGCAAGCAGCATTCTATAGGTATTATCTCCTTTGAGAACGGCTTCTTCCGAGATTTCCAGGAAGTTGACCTGCTTTTCCTTCTCTGTAAGATAGCGTATATTTCTTATCTTTCTGATAAAGATGAAAAGCAGAACAAAGGTGATGTAGATCAGGGCAATGGAAGGTTTGAAGAAGTAGTCGTTGTTGCTTGTAATGAACTTTCCTAACTCGTCTATGAAAGCTCCAAAGCCAAACCCTCCAAGGAACGCAGCCAGGCTCCTGGAGTAATTTCCCAGGAAGATCAGGAGAATCAATATGGAGACCAGCATGAAAAGCCCTCCGACCAGTACATGAGCTATATGGAGGCCTCCGCCACCTACCTGGGGGTAGCCTGTAATTTCCAGAAAGAACCTTATGGCAAGGACTGCGGTTACAGCGGCGACCATGAATATTTCCAGCAGGTTGCCAGCATATATATTTCGGGCAAATTTTCTCTCCCACGGACCTTTGATCATAATAATTTGTTCCTTCAGAAATTCTCAAGAGTGAAGCTAAATTTCATTTTTCATAACCGCAGGGTTTTTGGCTAAACCTGGATGTTGTTAGAACTCTTTACCCCGGCATTTTCTGAGAGTCATTCGAATTCATCTGCATTATGAATCGTCGCTCTACGAAAACATATTTAATAAATATAATTTTTAAGGTCTCAAAACTTGAAACAAAATAAGGTAACCTATTACCTCTCTTTTAAATATAACAGAGCTTATTAATTAGCTTAGTATAAGCCTCTAAATTAGTTAAAATTAACTTATAAAACCCTGATCAAGAATTAAAATATATTTTTCAACTTATTTTCAATTTAGAGTAAAAATATCCAGTTAAATGAGATTTAAATTAATATAAAAAGTTTGTTTGGAAAAGATTTTAAAAGCTACCAGTTTGCTACCGCTTATTATAATTATTTAACTAAAAGTGCCGGAATTTCTATAAACTCCCCATATCGGGAAACCTGTGTTTCTAACGCATCTTGATCGTACTTATTTAATTTTTTTAACGTGTTTAACCTAATTTCAACTGTATTTTTCTTTAATGTTTTCTTCCAGGTACCTGCAACTTTGCCGTTTAAAATAATGACCGAGGTTGAAGCATTTCCTCTTGAGATCATTTTTTCAATCTCTCGAGTTTCACTGATGTCACTTCTATCTTTGTATGCAATTATGTACTCATCGTAAATCGATAATATATATGCTGAAGGAGTTTCAGTTTCCGATGCTGTCGATTTTGAATAAGGAGGGTGCCAGTAAGTTTTTCCATTAAATTGTATTTGCTCTAAATTAGAATCGATTAATTCAATTGCATTTTTTACATCTTTAACAGTAAGGCCTGACCACCAGGAAAAGTCCTTAACCTGAGCTGGCCCATGACCTGTAAAATAGTTGAATGCAAGTTTGGCAAGAGCCTGTTCTCGATTTAGTTTTTTTGCTTTTTGTACTCGTTCTTCAAGAAGTGCATATGTTAATTGTTTCCCACGCCTTGGCCCGCTGCAAATTAAGCCTTCAAGCTCTGTCCACATTAGAATATGAGCAAGGCGTTGCACATCAGTCTCGATACCTTGATTAGCCAATATTCCTTTAAGCTCTTGCCTTGTAAGATAGTTATTTCCCTCAAGCGTTTTAGCTATTATAGAGTTGCTTTTTTCAAATAAATTCTCATTAAGCCCCAGTTTCCTGTTGGAATTTGCAACCAGAGCTTTTACTCTTGGAGCAGTCAATTCGAGCATCCAGCGGATATCTTCTGGCATAACAAAATGCCAGGTGGGACGCATAACATGCGTACGTAAAATCTTACCTTCATTGAAAGCTTTCTCAATAGCTTCAGCGGTAGAATTTTTTATCCGGAGTCCAAGTGCCCATTTAGCAGCAGTAAAGTCCTGTGCCTGAACTGCCCCCAGGTGTGAAACTACGTCGGCTGTATTCTTGAATTGAGAGTTAATTAAGCCTGTATTCTGAAGGCGCAGGTTGAGTATATCTGCAGGGTTCATTTTAAAAACTCTCACCTTAATCTGTTTATACATTTGATCCGGAAAATTTGATTAGATTGCAACTATAGCCTTCCATTTCCTTAATTTCAAAGTTTTTGCAGATATCGAACAAGTTTCTCAAAAGATTCGTTCCAGCCCTGTTGCGTGTCACTTTTAGTCTTTTCACTCATGCTTTCTACATCGGAATTTTTCAAAATTAGTTTAGTCTTACCGTTGTGTTCTTTGAATATCACCGTAATCTGCATTACCATTGGGAGGTACTGGGTCAGTCCATAATCTGAAGCCGGTACCGTATTGCCTTTCTTATCCGTGAAGGAGTTGATCATTACCAGCCTTTCCGGTTCGACAATTTCTTGATAAATGCTTTTACTGCAAGATTCCTGTCCTTCAGGAGATCGTACACAACTGAAGTGCTGGCCCCCTACTCGAAAATCCATTTTAGAAATAGTTGTTGTGAAGCCATCTGGCCACCACCAATGTATTAGTATCTCAGGATCAGTCCATGCTTTCCACAAAAGTTCACGTGGCGCATCGAAGATGTAAGTAATAATTAATTCTTCTTTATTTTCCCCTACCATCTGTTTTAACCCCACTTGAATTTTCGAAGGTCCCATTTCTACTTTAACTTTAGTTAAGGCAATTTTAGATTCTCATTTTTGATTTTTTTTGATTTCTGCAGTTTTTCCAGTAACTCATCGAGTTGGGAGTAAGAATCATTGACCCCTTGTTCCATCCCGCTTTGCAGCATCCCATCCCTATCTTCAACTGACTGGAAAACAGATTGGGCTCTCAACTTTGCCCTGTTACCTGGTAAAGTCTCAAAACGCGCTGTTTCGAGGGTCACATGCCCTTTT
>CAZFNE010000379.1:0-3279 GCA_964520335.1 uncultured Methanosarcinales archaeon
AATTTCTTCAAACGTGAATAAGTTTACTTAGACAGATTAGCTGGGTGATATTTTGATCTCGTTTAGGGGTAGACGTTTTATAAATAAAAAGTCCCTTAAAGGACTTATTATTCTTGGAATAGTTAAAGGGCTAGTTACGCTTGCAGTTTTAGTGTTTTTTGGAATTTTTTCAGGATTTGAAGTCACTGCAAAAACAGACCAGCCTGTTGAAAGTGAGGGAAATATGCTCGAAAGACTTAATCCAGACAAAGTTACAACAGAATGGGACAATTCTTATCTTTTCAAAAGCAAAGATGACGCCTTAAAAGAGCTCGAAGTTTTGAAAAACAGGTCTGAGGAAATAAACCAGACTTTCAGGCCGAAATTTGAGAACCTATCCGGGCCTGATTTGTTTAACTATATAGAGGCCGAAAAGGAGTTTTCAAAGTCTGCTGAAGTTCTCTATATTTATGCATATACTCAGTTAAGTAAAAACGTAAATGACCCATCATTTGCTTCTCTCCTTGGAGAAACCCAGAACCTTATTACAGAGTATAAGAAAGCTAATGCATTTTCGACTGTAAAATTAACTTCCCTTAACAAAGAAGAATGGGAGAGGTTGTTTTCAGAGGAACCCAAACTTGAGGCATACAGACCTTATTTTGAATCGACTTATATGCGGTTTGCAGAACACAGGCCACTCAATGAGTCCCAGGCTGTATATCTTGCAGAGCTTGAGAATCAGCGCATGAAACTTGAAACTGAAGCTATAGCTAAAGTTACTAACAATGTCACAATGGCTGGTAACATAACTCTTGAAAGTGGAGAAGAATTCTCAGTTAATTCTCAGTCTTACAATACTCTGCTTGCAACTGACCAGAATCGGGAAAACAGAAGAAAATGCTTTGAAAAGAGGTTCTACCATCTTATAAACCAATCCGATTCAATGACTTCCCTTTATTCCGAAAAAGCTAAACTTGATGACCTTGTTGCCAGCGAGCTTAATTACACTGACTCTTATCAGTCTGCTCTTTACATCTCCTATCTAAATCCTGAACAGATTAGTGAGATGAACCAGGTTTTCAAGGAAAGAAAAGACGTATTTGAACCCTATAATGAGTTCAGAAGGGAAAAGCTGGGAGTTGAAAAACTTAAACCGTATGATCTTATGCTTGAGATAACCAGCAGTCCGGGTAAAAATTATACTTATCTGGAAGCTCTGGAGGAAATCCAGAAATCTTATGCAGGAATGGACCCGAGTTTTAACCGGATCTTTTTAGAGACAGTTACAGGCAACTTCGTAGACGTATATCCGGATCCCGAACATGGAAAACAGCCTGGAGCTTACTGCTACGGGCTTTCTCCAATAAAAGCGCCTGCATTGATTTTTACCAATTATAATGGAATTCTCAGTGACCAGAAAACAATTACGCACGAAATGGGGCATGGAATTAATTTCTACCTGATGGGTAATTCCGTAGATTACCTTTATTGTACAGGTACACTCTACGAAATGGAAATTCCTTCCACCTTTAATGAAGAACTCTTTGTGGATCATATTGTTGCAAATTCCGACAAAGAAACTGCAATTAATGTACTCTCCCAGCACATCGGTGAATATCAGAACTATCTTACCAGGCAGCCGATGATTACGGAGTTTGAATATGAGGCCCATAAATTATGTGCTGAAAAAGCTGCTAAAAACGAGAATGTTACAGGAGCCGACCTTAATGCAATCTGGACAAATCTGTCTAAAGAGTATAGAAGCGAATCTGTCGAGTATTATCTCGAGGATTCAGGCGAATGGACATACATTAACCACATCTACCTGACAAATAATTACTACACCTATAATTATGCAGTCTCAAAAGCAATTACTCTGGCTCTTTTCAAACAGTACAGGGAAGATCCGGAAGCCTTTAATAAAAATTATGTTGCCTACCTTTCAGCAGGCACTACGATGAAACCTGAAGAAAAACTCAAAAAATACTTCGGGATCGAAATCAACAAACAGCTCTTTGCAGACGCTATGGACGTAGTTGAATTAAGAATTACGGAATTGAATGAACTGGATAAAGGGGGAAATTCCCCCAGTTCCAGCTCTGGAATGGACTGTCTTAATATTTATTCAGGTGCCTTCTTGAAAAATGACAATAAAAGTTAAGAGATTTAATACTTAATTTGAATTTTTTTTAATTTTTCCTTAATTTTTCCTTAATTTTTCTCCGATTCTTCCCTTTTACTCATTTTATTTCTTTTTACCTGATTTTTTTATTTTTTTGGTTCCTTTTCTATTTTAATTTCTTTTAAAGTTCTTAGTTTAATTTTAGTATCTAATTCCTCTTCCATTTCTAATTTAGCCTTATTTTATCCTGAAAGTCTTTTTTCTACCTTTAATCTTTAATTCAATTTAATCTAAATTTTAATTCCAGACTTTGAGTTTAACTTTCACATTATATTAGAAACATAGAGATTTGTAGTAAAAAAGATACATTACTTAAAAGACATCATTTGACAGAATTATCTGACTGATTAACATATCCACAAACCGTTTTTACACTACCCTCTTGAAAGCTCCGCTGGATGCAAAAATCTACTGCCGTATGGAAGTGAAAAAATGTATTATTGTATAATTGAATCTCCAATCAGTCCTATTCTGCTTGCAGGGAATGAGGAAGGACTAAAACATCTGATTTTCTTAAAAGGCGAAAAAGGATTTGTAACCCCTTCAGAATGGATCGAAAACAAAGAGTTCTTTGGGGAAGTAATCAAGCATCTCAATGCTTATTTTTCAGGAGAATTGAAATCTTTTGATCTGAAGCTTGCTCCTGAAGGAACAGAGTTTCAGAAATCTGTCTGGAAAGCTTTATGTGAAATCCCATACGGAGAAACTCAGTCCTATAAAGATGTAGCAACTTCTGTTGGAAAACCAAAGGCCTGTAGAGCTGTAGGCCTTGTGAATAACCGAAATCCAATTGCAATAATTATCCCTTGCCATAGAGTTATTGGCTCGAATGGAAAACTTACCGGGTATGCTTCAGGTCTGGATGCAAAAGAGTTTTTGTTAAAGCTTGAACAGTGTGATCAGTAAACCCGATTAGGTTATCCTGTTTTTCGATCTGAATCTTATTTTTCATTATTTTGAAGACTTTTCAAAAATAAAATCTATATCTATTATTACAACTGGTTTTTTCAGGCTCCGTAATAGGGCAGTTTATTATTTCTGTAAACATGAATAGTTCTCATTTTGTGAATTTAACCAGATGGAATTACTTTCAATTAAAAGATCACATTTAACTA
>CAZFNE010000380.1:0-3244 GCA_964520335.1 uncultured Methanosarcinales archaeon
CAAGCATGTCAAGTGTAAGTCGCTTAACCCGGTATTCAGGATACATGTGTTCAAAGCCTTTTGCGTAAAGTAAGAGCTGTTTTGAACGATCTTCTGGGGGAACATCGGATTTTCCAGTTTTATAATCGATAATTTCTACTTCATTAGTTTCAGGATTAAGCAAATCAATCCTGTCAATCTTTCCGTTGAAAGTAAATCTATCGATAGGAACCTTAAACGATCTTTCGACCATGAAATTGTTTGAAATTCTGTCTTTGTTCCGGAGCCAGAATACTTCAAAAAGAGGGAAAGTTGATTCGAGATTCACATACATCCAATCAGGCTTTTTGTGAAGAGATTTTGCTATCTCATAAAGTGCCTGTTTTTGCGCAATTTTTTCCTTAACAGCAATTTCAAGTACCTCATGCACAAAACTTCCCTTTGCAAATGCCCCTTTGGAGTCTTCATTCTTTCGGCTTGGCATGCGCAGGATCTCCTGTAATTCGTATTGTTTTGGACAGATTTCGTAAAGCTTTAAAGCAGAAAAACTGAAATTAAAAACTTCCGGATTGAATTTTAAGCCATTTCTTCTGGTAACCATTTTTGTGAAAATTTTCTCCGCTTTCTCAGCTGGGTCTATAAGGTTCCAGTTTTGCTGGATTTCTTCTAGATAATTCTTACATCTACCCTCATTTAGGGCTCTGTATAACATTAAATAGTGTACTGAATCCTCAAGATCCTTATCAAGAGCTTCAATAAGCAGTTGAATACACCTGTTTTTCTCCCTCTCAAGTTCATTGTCCTTTACAATGCCTCCGGTTTTGATTTCAAGATCTCTCCGGTAAGATAGGTCAAGCATATCAAAAGAGTTATCGACTTCCAAATTACGGCTAGCTTCCATGTTCCCGGCAATTTGCAGATCCCTCCAGTGGTCGTACCCAATTTCCATAAGGAATTCGGAAGGCTCCCGCTCTTTGCCTCCGTACTCTTGAGAAAGCGTAAGTACGAGGTCTTCTTTTGCTCTTGTAAAGGCCACATAACAAAGCCGGCGTTCTTCTTCCAGTTTTATCTCTTTTCTGCGCTCTTTAATTGCCTTTTCAAGATCTTTTTCATTCAATTGCGCCGAGAAAAGATCTTTGTACTGGTCCATCATCTCCAGCGGAATCAAAGGCTCCTGCCCTCCTCTAAACAGAGGGAACCTGTCCTTTGCCATACTGGTCACAAAAACAACATTGAATTCGAGTCCTTTTGCTGCATGGATACTCATCAGGCTTACTGCATCATCTTCCATTATTTTTACAGATGCAGGGTTTCCTTCCATTTCGTCAAGAATCTCAAGGTAATCAATAAAGCCAAAAAGCTCTCTATTATGGAATTGCTCAAAATTCTTTGCCATTTCATGTAGATTTCTGAGATTAAGAAAAGCTTCCCTTGCCCTCAAGGTATCCAGTCTATTAAGATGCCTAACAAGTCCGCTTACATCGTAAATCTCAAGCAAAAGGTCAGAAACATCAAGCAGTTTTTTCTCGCCAAGAACCCTGATCGTTTCTTTCATTTTTTCAACAGTAGTGCGTCCATTTTCACTTAACCCTATCTCATCGAGATAGAGATAGATAGCTTCTTGAAAAGTGATTTTGTTTTTCTTAATATATTCCCCTATTCGGACAGAATCACTGTGCTCCAGGCTATTGTTGTAATGAAAGAGCCGCCACCATGCCTCCGTTCCTCTAGGAGTAGGATCCATAATATTATTTACTATATAGAGATAAGAAAGCGCAGTCTTAATTTCAGGCTGTCTCAAATAATCAGCATCATCTTTTACAATTATAGGAATTTCACGCCTCTGAAGAGCTTGCCTTATTTTCCTTCCTTGGTTGTGAGTTCGGTAAAGGACTGCAATTTCCTTAAGAGGAACACCTTTTTCTATATAATATTCGATCTGTTCGACAATTTTTCGAGTTTCTTCCTCATCATCTTTTGTTTCCTGAACGACAACATTTTTGCCCTCATTGTCGTTGCGATTTCTAAGGAGGATGCACTCGCTTTTTCGGTCTTCTGGATAATTATGTGAGATCAACCTGTGGGCTACCTTTAAGATTTTATTTGTTGATCTGAAACTTATATCGAGGGATACAACATCTTTTTCTGAAATTCCAAACTGCTTTTTGAATTCTTCAATATTATTTGAGTATGCTCCCCTAAAAGCGTAGATGCTCTGATTCGCATCTGCAACAACTGTGATATTCTTTTCTCTCTCAGTCAGATGTTTAATAAGTTCAAACTGCACATAATTGGTGTCTTGAAACTCATCTACAATGATATGAGTGTAATTATCATTCAACTCTTTTGAACCATAAATATTGAGGAAATTAAGCGCAATAAGGTTGAGATCTCCGTAATCTAGGTAATTTAAGGCCTTTTTTCTTCCCTCATATACTTCCCAGGCATGAATAAAATTTACGTACTTTTGGCACTCTTCATAAAGCTCAATGAATTCCTGCCAGTTTTTCTTTTCATTTTTCAGGGCTTTTTGTTGGTCTTTGCTCTTTAAATGAAATGTATTCAAATTTATCTTACATTCCATATAATACGGCCTGATTCTATTTTCCTCAACAAAATTAAACAGTAACTCCTTTTTAGTTTCGAGATAGTTTTTGAATATATCAATTGAGATATTCAAATCCTTTGCCTTTGCAATTGTGCTGGAATATAGAGCTGCATTTCTTGCGGTGGTATCTAATTCCTTGTAAATTAAGATAGCTGCATCGATTTCCTCAAGAATAGTGAATTGCTCGAGAACTCCACATTTTTCAGCATTATTTCTTATTAATTCGGCACAGAAGGCGTGAAAAGTGCTTACTTTCACATCAGTTCCCAGGCCGAGAAGTTCTAGAACTTTCTGTTCCATATTTTTGGCTGCTTCTTTTGAGAAGGTAAGAGCAAGAATTTTTCCAGGTTCAACGCCGTGTTTCTTGATCATAAAGGCAATTTTACCAGTAATTGTTGATGTCTTGCCTGTCCCTGCACCTGCAAGAATTAGTAGAGGACCAGAAGTATGCTCAACTGCTTCCTTTTGCCTGGGAGTCAAATTTTTGAGGAATTCTTCGAACATGAGAGTCACATAAAAATTCTATATTATAAGTTAACAGGCAAAATTGTATAAAAATATTTGTATGTTTTGGATTAAATATTTTACAAATGTCCTTGAGATAAACTAGTGCTTGGATTCTGATATTAATCCTTAAAATTAAAATATCTATTGTTC
>CAZFNE010000381.1:0-3227 GCA_964520335.1 uncultured Methanosarcinales archaeon
TTAATTATAAAAGAATTAAAAGGGTAACCAGATACTATTTACCTTTTTATTTACCCATTATTACTCACTTTTTATTTTTCCTTTTTCATTTATTATTATAAAAGATAATTTAAAAAAAGATACCTTTTTACATTATTTAAATCTCAAAATTATTCAATTTAAGTTGAATTCAATTTTTAGATATAATTTCATTAAGTTCAGGTCTATAATCTAATTCCTTTGATCTGATTAATACAGTTCTGGCCTCAGTCCTGCAAAAATAGTAGTTGTTTTTTTCATTTCCCTTGCTTCTTCAAGATCAATATCTCCGATGAGAACACATTCTTCCCTTCCTGCTTCAGCCAAGATACGCCCCCAACCATCTGCAATAAAAGACCCTCCAAAGTAAGTTGCATACCTATCTTTTCCTGCACCTGTACAGGCAATATGCGGAGTCTCATTTTCAACTGCTCTGGCAAGAGAAAGGATTTTCCAGGAATGCCCGAAAAAGTCTGGAATTTCAGCAGTAGAAACTAATATATCTGCTCCTTCGAGAGAAAGCTTTCGGGAAACTTCAGGATATCTGAGCTCATTGCAAACTATGAGCCCAATGGAAAGTTCCTGCTTTTCTAGACGAATAGGACAAATTCTATTCCCGTGCGAAAAATAGTCATTCTCAAGGCCGTAGAGATGAGTCTTTCTATGCCTCCCTATAAGCTTTCCAGATTCAATACAAAACCCAAGATTATATTGAGGCGGAGAATTCTGTCCCTCAATTTGTGAATCTTCTTTTTTTTCTATCATTGAACCTGCGAGAATACAGTTATATTGTTTTGAAAAATCTCTTAAAGCTTGTAAAGTTGGGCCAGAAGAAGATTCAGCAACTGCCTGTATGTGATCATAACAAAACCCTGTTGAGAAGACTTCAGGGAAAACAAGTAACTCAGCATCTTTTGAAACCGCATCCTCTGCCAGAGAAAGCGCACGCTTAAGGTTCTCCTGCTTTGAACATAAAGAAGTAATCATCTGGATGCATGCAGCTTTCATGGTTTCACTTCGTGTTATGGATTATGCCACTTTATTTATAAACTTATTCCAAATTATAAAAATGGAGAAATTTTATACACATCTAGAAATGTTCGAAATTAAAATAAATATTAAAAATAAGCTTAAAGTATGATTTTAAACTTTGAAGTAAATAATTTGTAAGTGAGGCGGAGGAGACTTTCAGCAAAAATCTTTTATAACAGTCAGCTAAAAGATAATTTATGGGCCTCCCTACTGCCAGATACTCGGAAACCGCAGAAGTTAAAATAAATTACGATAAATGTAAAACCTGCGGTTTATGTGTGGAAGTCTGTAAAGGTGCACCTCTTTATTTTGAAAATGGCAAAGTAAAAATTGACCAGACTTATTATTTTGGCTGTATAGGTTGTGGACATTGCGCTGCAGTTTGCCCAACTGGCGCTATTATGGTAGAAGGAAGAGACATTTTACAGGATTCCTTTCTCGATATCCCTCCAGAAGAAGCTCGAGCTGAATATGAAGAACTTATTGCTCTTATGCTTGCCAGACGCAGTATTCGGGAATTTAAAGAAAGGGAAGTAGAGCAGGAAAAAATAGATAAAATCCTGGAAGCTGTCAGCACAGCTCCTATGGGACTACCGCCCTCTGACGTTGAAGTTCTTGTTTTGAAAGGCAAAGAAAAAGTAAGGGAATTTTCTGATGATATGTTGGAACACATGAAAAGCCAGAAATGGGTTTTTTCCAAGCCTTCTCTTCTTTTGATGCGGCCTTTTATGAAAAAAGAAGAATACGAGGTTATGGACAAATTTATCAATCCGGCAATTGAAGCCTTTGAAGAAAAAAGAGAGGAAGGAATTGACTGGTTGCTTTATAATGCCCCTCTTGCGATGTATTTCGATGTTTCTTCTTATGCTGATCCTGCAGATCCTTATATCGCAGCTACCTATGCGATGCTTGCTGCAGAAAGCCTGGGGCTTGGGAGCTGTATGATAGGAACAATTGGCCCGATGCTGAAAAGCGGGGGCAAAAAAATAAAAGAAAAATATGGGATTAACCCCCGAAACCAGCCCGGAATAGCAATTATTTTCGGGTACCCTGCAGTAAAATACAGGCGGGCTATCCGGAGAAAGCTTTCAAGAATCCATTATTATTGAAGGGAATTTTTTTGGAATTTTTAATTTTTTCATCTAAATTTATTTTTCTTGATTCAAATATTTCTATTTAATATCTCTATTTTTACTTTCACAATTTCGAATAGTTTTCTCTCTCCCCTCGAATTTTTTTCTTTACTTCAATCGGAACTCTATTAAAAGGGCAGCTAAAGTAGATACAATGAGGGCATTCGTATCGCCAGACTGTTAGCAAGAAAACTAGCATTGAAATTAAGTAGGCTCCTAGAAAAAAAGGCTCTCTAGAGAGCCAGGGAAAGGGGAAGAGAATCAATATTATGAACCCAAATATGGTGATGGAAAGCTCGAATTTGCCAGGAGGAGTTAGACTGGGTTTGAAATATTTTGGCCAGCCCCAATTCATCATACATTTTACTTTGTTCCCTTCAGCCGAATAATAAGGGCAGTGAGTACAGAAGAAACGCTGCTCCAGAATATAAAAATGGAAAGAAGCAAGGAATATGTATGCAAATAACCATTGTGTTGAATAAATTCCTATTGCAAGTCCGGCCGAAGCTAAAAGAGTTAGCGTTATAAAATTCCAGTAAAGAAAATCCCTGAATTCGTGTTTCGTTTTGAGAAAAGTATATCCTCCCTGGGATTGCTCTAGAAAATAATTTTCCTTAAATTTGAGAGTTTTTGAAAAGAATTTATTTTCTTGATCAGATTCCTTTTCCTTAAACTGTTTTTTCATATCTCCAGGTGCCTTATTTACAGAGCGTCCAAAACTAATGCACCTTACGAATTCATAACGTTTGAGAGTCAAAAGGAAAAGTGTACAGGAAATTATATAAGCTACCAAAAGTAGCAAGTCTTTGATCAGCCAGTATATAGGGAAAAAGAATAAAATTAGACATATAAGAGGCAAAATTATCTTTCTAAAATAATTACTTCGGGCTCTCCCGTTTTTAGAAGTTTTTGATACTCTGCAAGGCACCACAGGTTCCGGATTATTTTTAGGCCTGGGGTGGTTAAGACCCAAATTCAAAGGAGAATACAGTTGAATAATTGAAAAAGATAAGAAAGCCAGGATTATGTAAGCCGCTGCTAATT
>CAZFNE010000382.1:0-3220 GCA_964520335.1 uncultured Methanosarcinales archaeon
CCAGCTCATCAATTAGTAAGATTAATATATGATACGATTTAATTAAGTAACTAAGGGGAATTATTTAGAAAGTGATAGATCTATGGGAGTCATCTGGTCTGGATTTTTATATAATATATGAGTTTGATAATATTGTTTCTTGTTATTAACTCGTATTTATGCCAATGACTTAAAAGGTTCTATCGCCAAAATTTATTTGAAGAGAATCCAATTTAACTTTTAGCAACTGAATCAAAGTTATGATTCTGTACCTGTTTGAGTATTAAAAGTCAACTGAATATTAATTCAATCTTTAACAATATGGGGGGAATATTCTTTGCAGAAGATAAAATCCAAAGCATACTATCTGGACGTTATTTTTTCACAGATTGTGATACTGCTGGTCCTGTATGCACTTTGCGTGTTCATCGTGCCCACGCTTGTGTGAAGATTTTACAGGGCTTGCTGGCATTGCACAGGGAAGAAATTAGCTGACTGAAGATGATCCTGGGGGGGGATGATCTGGCGAAATTCAGAGTAAAGCCATGGGTTTTAGACATGGTCTTTATGCACATTATGTTTATATTGATCCTGTATATTGTTTACATATACATAGTGCCGACCATAGTCACTGTTTAATTGTTTAAACGACCAGGCTTATAGATATTCAGGAGTAAAAGAATTTCAGGAGCAAGGTCTGTAAATAGAGATGATGTGGAAAAAACCACAGTTCTTAACTGGAATAAAACTGCAGAAACTTCCGGAAGTAAAAAATTGCTGTAATCCCGGAGAATTGAAAAAATACTCTATTCTGTAAGAAAACATTTTGGAACCCTTGTTCTAAAAACACAGGCTTGAGGGGGTAATCGACTTGGAAGAAGAAGTTAATGCTCAGATTGAAAAGAATAAACGCATAAGTGAAGGGATAAAGGCTCAGATTGGAAATATTCGTAAAAAAAGAGTATATGATAATGACTCTGAAGACCTAGGAGCCAGATTCAAATCTTATTTCGATGTTATTTTTATTCAGATTGTGCTTTTGCTTCTGTTGTATGGCGTTTGTGTACTGGTGGTACCCAAACTGGTCTAAACGCCTTTATTTTGATTTGAAGTAAATTTGAGTTTTCTTAGGTAGAGTGGCTCTCACTCTGCCGAAAATTACCATATTTCAGGTTAACCATTTTTCTCTGGTTTAACGAGAAAAGTAGTATTTCCTGCAAGTTTTTATGATCGGTCTTTCCTGATCTTTGTCTATTACAGTTTATTTCTTAATCAACAGGAAGAAAAAGCCGAAATATTGAGAATCTTATTTTCCGCAGTAAAATTTTCTTCTATCCACATTATTTCTGCTATCGATTTCCAATCTCACGTGAATTTAGTAAACTATTGACTCAAAGAGAGTTTTCATAATATACGAAGGTTCATCTGGACTTCAAAGGAATACACAATAAAATATTGAAAATGCCCTGACCTGCGACAAAATAAATAATGTTTCATCAATATTCTGATTTTTTTGTTAATTTTGTCCCTTATGCTTTTTAGAGTGTATTGTTAAATATTTATTGTTATTTTAATTAAATAGTGGCAGAAGATGATGATTCTTTACCTCTTCCTAAAAATTATGAGAAAATAAAAGAAAGGATGTAAATACCAGTTCTTTCTAAATAAATCGGTTAATTATAGAAAAATATTTAATGAAGAATTTTTTACTATCAAATGAAAAAAATCAATAGATCGGGAGGACAAACTTTGAAAATAAGGGTTGTGAGTTCTAGAGAAGAAATCTTTACATTAAATCCAAACGAAAGAATAGTTCACCTGGCTTTCAGGCCTTCAAACAAGGATATTTTTTCTCTGGTCGAGAACTGCCCGAAGATTGAGGTAATCCAGTTACCCAAATCATACAGGCGCACGGTCTCAAAGTCCATAGAAATGTTCCTTGAAATGCAGAGGATCCAGCTCATAGAAGGAGATGTCTGGGGCCACAGAAAGGACATAAACGAATACTACCGCATTCCTTCCTCAATAATTGAGGAGATAAAGGAACTGAAGATTGAAGGCAAATCCACTGAGGCTATTGAAGAAAAGGTCTCAAGGGAGAGCAAACTGAACCCAGAAATGGTTGCCTACATCCTCAGAAAGGATGTTACTGCTTGAGCTTCTGAAACACGTTTTCAGGCTCCCCATTTTATTTTTTTTCGGTTAATTTATTGCTTTGTAATTTTTTTTAATTTTTTATTTGTAATACTTTTTAAGTTTTATATCTTACGATTTAGTTACTTTTAAAGTTTTATCACTTCTTTCTTTTTATTACTTATTATTTTTAATTATTGTTTTATTTTTACTCTTTTGTAATTACACATTATGATCTTTTTTTCAATTTCTTTTCAAATAAAACTACATATAAAACGCAATTGGATAGCTCTTTTATTTTTAAAATTCTCATCCTGTAAAAGTGTACAAATTTCCCAAAGTTAATATTATAAACTCCTTTAAACAGAGCGCTTGATTTTTAAAATCGAATTAAACATTCGGAGGCAAAAGTTACACGCGGTTATAGATAGTGATTATGGTTCAGGGAAGCACTTGCCATCATAATTAAATGTTTTAAGCTTTCAGGACTCTAAGACCGTTTATTTCACTTTTCCTTGCCAGAATAGGTTTTAATATACTCTTATTTCCCGGGCAGGCACTCTTTTTACTGAATTGCCAAACAGAACCACAAACTCTGTCCCCTATTCTCTTTTAAGCCTGGTGTCTTCGTCAATCTGGTCAATAAGAATGTTTACCAGCTGGAGCCCATGAGTTTTTGCGTATCCTGTATTCAATCTCGATAGAAAAATCAGGATTAGAGTCTAAAATGGGAGGTCACTTTCAGTACAGCCGGACGGATGCATGATAGCCAGATATTTATGGGAAAGCAATTTAAATGAATATGGGGGATAAAATTGACTTCATCGAAACTTTCTGCCGAGCTGACCTCAATAGTTAGAGATAAACTTGAACTGGGACCTGAGGAACGTGTCAGCGTTAGAGTCCTTCTGGAAGAAGATACCATTCTTGAAAAGGTAGCAGTTGAACTGGAAGGAAAAGGACTTGTGATAAAAAATATTCAGGAAGGTCCAGATGTGATAATTACCGTCACACTTGCGGTACAAAATATTCCTGCAATTAACAGTATTTCTGAGGTAGATAAGGTAGAGTACGATCGCAGCTCTTAATCCTGAAAAGACGGTATGTA
>CAZFNE010000383.1:0-3214 GCA_964520335.1 uncultured Methanosarcinales archaeon
GATGAATTTGCTCTTAATCAAATTGCTCTGCCCAGTGACTATACTTAACTTTATATTATGAATTGGGAAACTCAACATAACTGGATGTACAGCAGACGAGTGAACTGTTATTATATCAGGCGCAAGGAGAGTTTTCCTCGAAAGTTCAAAAGCAGGTTTGGAGAAGCTTCTTAAGGATGAGGAATGTATTAACCTTGCCTAAATAATACATCTAGCCAGTCAATGGGTAGCTAGTTATTTTTTAAGCAGATCTGCACTACCTTTCTTTTTTATTCACTAGTTCTCAATCGATTTCTTTAAGTCAGAAGTGAGAATCGAACTCACATAATTCCGGGTTGCAGCCGGAAGCATAGCCACTCTGCCATTCTGACGCTTTTTGTTTTGATTGTTTTTGTCTGTAGATAAAGATGTTATTTTACCTATTATATCTTCACAATTGTGATGTTAGTATATATAATTATCTCTTTCCATGAGAATGCATACCACACGCTCCCAATTTGAGAAAGGACTCCGAAAGGAAAGAAAAAATGAAAATTAAGAATATTGGAAGTTCCAGGAAAAAGTTCAAAATAAACTGTGAAAAATTCCGGAGCTCAGAAGATTTTAGAAAAAATTTAAGAAATATTTAAGGAAAATTAAAATTTTTCTTTTCTTTAACCGTCTGCTGATTATTATTTAATTTTATAGTTTTATATTATGATTTTATTCTTCAATAACTATTACTCATTTTTAAAGCTTCTTAGGGACCTCAAAATACTGGTTTTCTACTGTACAATTAATTTCCGCTGATCTCAAGCATCCTATCCAGAGCTTTTTTAGCCTTCAATCTTATGTGCTCCGGCACCTGCACCTGATACTCCATATTCTGGAGGCTATTTAAGATAGCTTCAAGGGTTATCTTCTTCATATTATAGCAAAAGGCCTTTTCTGATGAAGCATAGAATTTTCTGTCAGGATATTCTTTATTCAGATTTTTGACTATTTCCTTTTCAGTCCCAATGATAAATTCCCTTGACCTTGAATTTCCCACGGCACGAACAATCCCTGAAGTGCTCATAATCCCATTTGCAAGTTTCAGGACTTCAGGCCTGCACTCCGGATGGGCAAGGAATTCTGCATCAGGATATTTTTTTTGCAATTCTTTCACTTCATCTTCCCCGATATTCTCATGAACATGACAGTATCCAGGCCAAAGGTGTATCTTCTTATCGGTGTGAAGCGAAACATATGCCCCAAGGTTTTTGTCCGGAATAAAGATTATTTCCTGGTTTTCAATTGAATTTACTACATTTATTGCATTTGCAGACGTACAGCAGATATCCGATTCCGCCTTTACAGCGGCTGAGCTATTTACATAACATACAACCGCTGCATGTGGATGCTCTTCTTTTGATTTCTTTAAAGCGTCTACTGTGACCATATCAGCCATAGGGCAGCCTGCATCCGGAACCGGTAAAAGGATAACTTTTTCGGGGGAAATAATTGAAGCCGACTCTGCCATAAAACGAACGCCTGCTAAAACAATAACATCAGCCTTTGATTTAACTGCCATCTTGCACAGTGATAAAGAATCCCCGACAAAATCCGCTACTTCCTGAACTTCCCTGCGCGTGTAAAAATGGGAAAGAATTATAGCATTCTTTTCTTTTTTGAGTCTTTTAATCTCTTCTATTATTGATGAATCTTCCATGATAATCTCATTCCTGAAATACAGAAATTCCCCTGAGGAGCCTGTTTTTGATTTTTTAACCGTTTTTAATTTAAGCTGTAAGATTTTTCGAAATCTCCTGGCTGACAGATAAAAAGTAACCTGAAAAATAACAATAAATACTCAATATATAAATTGAATTGATTAATTAGCTTTATTTAGCTTAACCTGACACATCACGGCAATCAAAGTATTTAATATTTATTTCGGGCAATTCTCTGATTCTTCAAATCCTTCAAATTTCTGTGTCTGGACAAAGTGAGTTAGGAACCAAATCAGTTCCTGCTTTTAAAAAAGAATTAGTTTCATTTTTAATTCATTCTGAAATTAGTTTCTTGATTATCTCTTGATTATCTCAGGGTTATTTTCTTTTATTTTTGGGTTGTTCCGTTCTAAAACTACTATTCTGGACAGATTCAGCTTTAATTTATTTTTTTATTTTTCTCCGCATACAGGGCAATTTTCGATTCTATTGACTTTGAGTTCACTAAAAGCACATGAGAACCCGTCCCATAACAAAAGCCGGTTTTCAAGCAGTTCTCCCTGACCTGTCAAATATTTGATTGCTTCATTTGCCTGGATTGTGCCTATTACTCCCGGAGTTGTCCCAAGAACGGGAAAAACTTCTTTTTTAAAGGAAGTCGGAAATATGCAGTAGAGACATGGGGTTTTTCCCGGGATAACTGTTGTTGCCTGGCCCCGATATCCTGAGACTGCCCCGTGGATAATAGGAATTTTTCGTTTCACAGCAAGCCTATTCAATGTGTGCCTCGTATCAAAATTGTCCAGCGCATCTATTATCAGGTCGCAGGCAGGAATTATTGAATCGGCATTATCGTCGGTTATCTTTTCCTTGATTGTCTGGACTTCAATTTCAGGATTCAGAGAAAGGAGTTTTTCTTCTGCGGATTTGATTTTCTCCCTGCCAATATCCTTTTCGTGATGCAGAAATTGCCTGTTCAGGTTGCTTGGTTCTACAAAATCAAAATCTGCAAGGATTATTTTCCCGATCCCCGCTAAGGCAAGGTAGGTGGAAATGGGGCTTCCAAGCCCACCTGCACCGGCAATAAAGACTTTTGCCTTTCTTAATTTTTCCTGGCCCTCTTCTCCAAAAAGCATTATTTGTCGGACATATTTTTCATTCCTGGTTTCCATTGGGTTTTCCTCCAAATTATTCCCCAAGCTTTTACTTTTAAATTTTAGATTACAGCTTAAAGTAAATAATGCATCCTGAAGCTATTTAGCATAAAAATTATCCAGAGATAGCTTTCTGATAAATCAATCTATCCAGGGTTCAAGACCTTTTTTCTTCAGGTAATCATTAATTGCTTCGTGGATTGCTTCTTCTGCAAGCATAGAACAGTGCATTTTTATTGAAGGGAGGCCATCCAGAGCTTCTGCTACTGCTTTGTTTGATAGGCCCCAGGCTTCTTCGAGAGTTTTTCCTTTAATGAGTTCAGTTGCCATACTGCTCGAAGCAATTGCAGCCCCGCATCCGAAAGTCTG
>CAZFNE010000384.1:0-3213 GCA_964520335.1 uncultured Methanosarcinales archaeon
AAGTTTTTACGGTATTTCATGCAAAAAACCATGTGATACCTTATTTTATAGACATAGTGATTTAAATGCCGTAGTTCCATTTATTGTATAAATAGAATTAAAAATATAAATCGATTATTTAACAACAGTTATCGGGGAAGATTCCACCCCTGCAGCCAGCTGCGAGTATTCGAATAGAATAAATATCAATGCCGAGAACATTAGTCAGGTTACAATAGGGAGCGATAACTCTTTGTATAATTTTTAAACCCTTTCGGTTAACACGTACGTTTAGTTTTTCAATTATCCAGATGGGATAAAGAAAGAAACAACAAATAAAACATTTCTAAGCGTTATAGTCCTTCAATACTGCCTAAGTATTCATACAACTAAAGCAATTTATTGCCGAAAATCGCACAGGTGAGTTAAGAAAAGCTCTTAAATATCTCGAAAATACAAAATTTTACTTATTAGCGGCGCTGGAGGCATAGGGAAAACTACCCTTACGAGAGATTTGTAGATCGCAAACCTAAAAATGTCCCAGACCTTTTCCGGCGGTTTAGCTTCTACAGTGATCAAGCTGCTAAACTAAGCGATATCCTTGAGAAGCTAGTCGCTTACATGAATACCCCTGAATTGGTTATTTTAAAGCTGAAAAAAGAGAACCTGGCAATCTGATGTAGACATACTCACTGGAGAACTCCTTAAGAGAAGCGAGATCTGGTTCATCTTCGATGATCTGAGCATGATACTTGATGATCAACAGTTTGCTGATAAAGGAATGGGAATTCTCTCTTATTCTCTGCGATACAACACACAGCGCAAAAGTTATCATAATAAGCCGGATACTGCCCATATTCGGAAACAGAGAAAGCCTACTCGATTCGATTGATGAGGTAGAGAAGCAGGACATCAGTGGTTTAACAACAGATTTTGCAGTTGATTATCTTTCCAGTAACGGACTAGATAGAATAAAATGAAAAGCTGGAAGAACTAGGTAAAGGTGTGAATGGCCACCCCTTTGCTCTGAAGATACTTGTGAAGCTTGTAAAAGATAATGGTGTAGCTGACATCCTTAGTGATTTGAGCATATATCAGGAAGAAAAAGGAGATACCATCAAAAAGACCAGAAAGCTGTTTGATAAATTGGCAGGTGAAGAAAAAGAATTACTTGAGCGTATCTAAGTCTATCCTTATAGATTTATATATTTTTTGTGAATTTTTTGCAACGGAACCAAGGTATTTAAACAATTTTTTTCTAAAATAATCAATAATCAGGCAGGAGGTGAAAATTCCGATCAATGATCCAAAGATATGAATTATAAAAAGAGGACTACGATAATAGGTAGCACAATGCAGAATATTGGTGTATAATATTTTTATTATATATGGGTGATCTGGAATCAAATATATGCCAAAGACCGAACTCGCTACTCCATTTATTGATTTGGATTTTATATTAAGGTTCTTAAAGAACATGAATAGACAGATAGCCGAAAGTTCGACAAAGAAAAAATTATAATTAAATACTTGGTCAGAAATAAATTTGGTAAAAATAAAATGATCGTATTCACTAAGAATCATAAATAATATTCTTCCGATTGCTATGAACAAACTGCATAAAATGTACGCCAATAAGTAATTTATTTTTATGTTTTGAACTAAATCATACTTCCTTATATATGCACCAATACAATAAAGAAAAACAAAGTTATAAAAACTATGTCCCTTTTCTTGAGGAAATGGAACAGTTGGATAAACTGATGGCAGTATCACTAACAAAATTGCTAAAATTATTAGTAATTTCTTATGATCTTCTTTTTTCATATTGTTAAGTGCAATATTAATAAATGGAGAACAAAGATATAATGCTATATATAATGTTATGAACCACCATGTTCCGATAATCGGTGGGAGAATCGTGAATAATAATTGTTTAAAAGTGAATTGCTCCATCCCAAAAAACCAAAATATAATAGATATGGTTACTGAATAAAATAGGACCTCCACCCAGAGTTCAATTATTTTCTTGAACTTAAATGTTCCATTTATTTGATAATAACCAGTTATAATAACAAAACAATCAACTGCAATAATAATAAAACTCTCAAATACACTTAAGATATAGAAATTAAAATCTGAAGGATTTAAAGTGTAAAATGCTCCTCCACGGCCAAAATAATGAATGATAAGAACCATTGCAATTAATAAAATTCGCAATAACTCAAAATTTGAATCACGAGTGTTTTTCTCACCTTCTTCCATTTCCTCACCTGTTTCCCTTCTGGATGCTGTATACTTAAAAGTTTATGAGATGGTATCCCTTTCAGCAATATTTCTCGAATACAATGAGCATTTTTCTGGTCTTTTTATGATCTCGGGCCAAGTTCCTTTTATTATCGGTTCTTGATTATTCTCGGCTATACTTAGAGTACATTTTTTATATTCCCCAAGCATCCGCCTTTATATAACGCAGTTTCACTTTAAAATATTTAAATATGTCGCAATGAAAATCGCCTGCGTATGGGTGTATATTTTCGAAGTCACCAAAAATTGTTCTACAAAAAATACATCAACGTTTTTAGGGTAAATATTGTTATCATAAAATAGAGTATTTAGATTATCGTAAAATCTGATTATCTAATTGATCAATGGCCTGAGTAAAACGTTCAGTATCTGGCACTTTTGAAAACTTTGAGATTATTCTGCGTAATTTCCTGAGTAAATTTCTGAATATTCTCGGAAACAGTAACTCGCCGTGATATATATAAAGATTAATTCATAACCTCATTATGCTTGAAATTAGACTTAAAGTATGATCTATTAAGTTTTGTCAATAGTGCAATAAACAAACTCTATATTTTAACCTTACAGAAAAGGGAAATTAATGTTAGAATTTGAAAAATGAATATACTTTCTGGACAAACAGATTGACTTAAAATAATCGTTTATATTTAATTACCTTTTGTAGACTTTTGATATAAATGGGATTTTACCTAAGTCAGCAGAAGTAGTATACTCACGAACAGGATTATGGAAAATTTTTATTCTTTTGGCATTGTTAACTAAACATATCTAACTCTTTATTTCTATATTTCATTAATAGAAGAACAGAGTACTTTAGCATTTCAAGACTCTTCGTATAACACTTTGTCTTTCTTCTCAATCTTGCCAGGAAGTGCCTGAATATGCTGTTATATCCTTCAACAGTGTATGTTTCTTCTTTAGATTGAG
>CAZFNE010000385.1:0-1724 GCA_964520335.1 uncultured Methanosarcinales archaeon
TTTACTTTCATTGTAAAAAAAAGGTTTCGGAACTAAGGATATTCGGAACTACTGATAAAGCGAAAAATAAGGGAAAAAGAGAAAAAAGAAAAGAAAAAAATGGAAAAATAATAAAGGCCCTGGAATTAAAACTTATATCTATTATTCATAAAGTATAAATTATAAAAAAAAGAAAAAGCAGAGATTCTTTTGACAGGCTCTTTTTTTTTGAATTTTGGCGATTATTTTAATAATATCAGAGTATAATACAAGCGCATGCCCTCCGAGTCGCACAGGGACGAAGATCTCTTCGAGTCCCAATATATAGATAAATACCTTAGCGAGTACGCAAGTATTTCGTCTATCGTACGGGAGGCTTTACCTTTTGAACTTGTGGCGACTGTTGGGGGAGTTATTGCAGGAATTATTTTTTCCGGAATGACAAATGAACTTGATATTATCCCTGGCCTGCTTGTTATTTATCCAGGAGTACTTGGCCTGAGGGGAAACATTTCTTCAACGCTTGGATCCAGGCTTGGCAGCGCAATCCACCTGGGTTTGATTACGGATTTTGATATGAAAAATCCTGAACTGACCAATAATATCTCCGGTTCCCTTATCCTAAGTATTATTACGGCCGCAATCCTGGGCTTTCTTGGACATTTTGTAACTCTTGCGATGGGATTTGAAAGTGCAGGGGCTTTAACCCTCATTCTTATCTGTGTGATCTCGGCTTTTGCCTCAGGAATAATTCTTTCTTTTGTTGCGGTATTTCTGGCAATAGGAACTTTCAGGTTTGGCTTTGATCCCGATAACGTTGTGACCCCTTCGATTGCGACAATAGGGGATATTGTCTCCATGCTCATGCTTTTCCTTACAGCAAAAATGGTGGTGATGTTGTTTTGAGAAAAAGAACACAGCACACCCCATATTATACCGTCAACGGGCTTATAAAGCGTGGGCTTCCTGTCCTTATAATCACCTGTGTAATGGGAATTGTTGTCGGGCAAATCCTGAATTCCAGGGAAAAAAGCCTGATTTCCATGCCCGCAATCCTGATTCTTATTCCATCGCTTATTAAAATTGGAGGAGATACAGGCAGCATGCTTGGAGCAAGACTTTCTTCGGCCTACCACATGGGGCTTGTGGATAATATAAGGAGTAACCCTGTTGTAAAAAACAGTGTCATTGCAGCTTCTATTGTAGGGCTTGCTTCCTCGCTCTCCGTAAGCATTCTGGTTTTTATAGCAAGCTCCATACTTGGGTATGGAATGCCTTTTTTGATCCTGCTTCAGGTTAGTATCATAGCTGTCGTAATACAGCTCATTGTGGTATATTCCGCAACAGTAGGAATCGCTTTTGCATCCCATAAATTCGGAATCGACCCTGATGATACCGTAATCCCTTTTATTGCAAGCCTTGGAGATATGGTGGGAGTTACTGGAATATTAATTGCGCTGCATTTGCTGAAAATCCTGTAACAAGTTTTAAAGATTTAAAGTAAAATCTTTAAGTAAAATCTTTAAGTAAAATCTTTAAGTAAAATCATTTTAACTAAGAAAATTAAATTATCCAGGAACAAAAGTATTCTTAATTAGCATAATAATTTTATATAATTTTATTAATCTCAGCTTTCTTTGAACTTTTAAATCTGAAAAATTCAAAAAATAAAATTACTATGAGATATATAATCATACACACCAACATACGGTAGAGTTGATATAGAGACCATGTTCCCTAAAGAA
>CAZFNE010000385.1:1779-3204 GCA_964520335.1 uncultured Methanosarcinales archaeon
CCTTGCGTACTCTGCAATGATCTATGATGATGAGGACATTGCAGAAGAAGTGCTTAATCTTGAAGACAAGATGGATACCCTTGATTACCATATGAAAATGGCAGCAATGCTGACAACCCGCAGAGTAGACGAAGCTGAAGAACTGCTTGGGGTTTTGCAGGTTGCCGCATCTTCGGAAAACATTGCAAATGCCGCAGGCGATATTGCCAAGATCGTGCTTATGAACATGGGAATTCCCATGGAACTAAAAGTTGCTCTCAGGGAAGCAGAAGAAACCATAGTAAGAGCAACCATTGCTGCAGACTCCCCAATGGTGGGACGCACACTTGGGGACCTCGAACTGGACCTTGAAGCGGGCATGTGGGTAATTGCCATCCGAAGAAGTGAAGATTGGATTTATGACCCTGATAAGGAAACCCGACTTCGCCAGGGCGATGTGTTGATTTCACGAGGACATGACGAAGGTGTGCCCCTCTTTTTCGAGATGGCAACTACAAGGAAATTCGTGCCCAGGGAAATCGAGCATGATAGGGTTATAAAAGACCTTGAGCGGGCTGTAGATATTATTGTTGACATGAAAAACATGTCTGAATTGTCTGTTGGACTTGCGTATTCTGCTATTCTTTTTGACAACGAGGATATTGCATATGAGGTCAGTGCCCTTGAATCCGAAATGGACTCTATGAAATACGAGCTTCAGCACTGGGTTCTTGAAACTGCCAAGCATGTCGAAGATGTAAACCAGCTCAGAGGAATCCTGCACCTTGCAAGTGCTTCCGAAGCAATCTCCGATGCCGCATATGGGATTGCCGATACTGTGCTCAGGGATATAGAACTTCATCCGATTATTACGCTTGCAGTCAGGAATTCCGAAGAAGTCATTACCCGGCTTCAGGTCGAAAAGTGCTCTCCGATAGTTGGGAAAACCTTCTCGGAATTAAAACTGGAAACCGAGACAGGGCTCCATGTAATGGCAATAAAAAGAGCTGATAGATGGGTTTATGCGCCTAAAAGCAATACTGTTGTCCAGGCCGGAGATACCCTCATAGCCCGCGGTTCAAGGATCGGGGAAGGAGCACTTATAGAGCTGTGTGAGTGCAAATTACGCGAATAATTTACATTTATTTTATTTTTATTTTTATCTCTATGTTTAAACTGCAAGTTTGAATTAATAGGATTTATTTTCAAAATAAATCCTGAATTAATCCTCTTTTTCTCATTTTTTTCTTCACTTTTGATTAAAACTCAGGCTTACAATTTTTATTAAATATTTATGTCATAATCTATTGCTATATTCGTGATTTTTATATTTTGAATTCTATTTCTAAATAGGAGCTTAGTATGGTACTTGTTGGAATTTCAAGAAATGCGGATACCCTGGAATCAGTAAAAACAGCGGTTGCCCTTGCAGGCGGGCTTGGAATT
>CAZFNE010000386.1:0-3198 GCA_964520335.1 uncultured Methanosarcinales archaeon
TTTCCACATGAGAAACATCGGACTGGGATCATAGTCTTACCTGTAAGATTTCTGATATTTGGCCCTTGCTCCAGGCCCACCAAAGTTCTTGGATTCTTTCTGTCTTGAATCGCTTACAAGCAGATTGCGGTCATAGCTTGCGAAATTGTCCCTGATTACTGTGTCATTTGTCCATTCCACAATGCCTCTGGCAATAGCGGTTCTTACCGCGTTGGCTTGCCCGACAATTCCACCGCCTCTGACATCAACATTAATATCGAGGCCTGAGACCACTTCATCTCCTGCGATTAGCAGAGGTTCAGAGATCTTCATCATTACAAGCTCAGGTTTGTACAACTCGAGCGGAACTTTATTGATCCTGACCTTACCTGTTCCTTTTGTTACTGTTGCACGTGCAGTTGCAGTTTTGTGCTTTCCAGATGAATTAATTACTTTAACCATAAGGCCTCACCCTTAGAATTTCGAACCTATTTTCTGGCTCACTTCACCAAGCTCTATATATTTACTGGAACTCAGAAGCTTCATATCAGCATCTGCAATAGTAGTCATGTTTGCGTCCTTAAATTCATAAGGAACTCCTACATAGACTTTGAGCCTGGACATAGCGTCTCTACCTCTTGCTCGCTTATAGGGCAGCATTCCACGAATAGTCCTCTTCAGAATGCGGTCCGGACGCTTTGGGAAATAAGGTCCGAATTCAGTTGCTCCCCTTTCCCGGGTTTCCCGGTAATCTCTGAGAGTGCTGGCCCTTGAACCAGAAATTACGGCTTTTTCGGCATTTACAATATGAATTTCTTCGTCTCCTGAAAGCAACCGCTTTGCAACCGTACTTGCAAGACGTCCCAGAATAAGCCCATTTGCATCGATAACTGCCATATTCACACCTCAGCGGAAAATCCGAATACCGGACCCTTTAGGATTTGCTTCCATAATCTCTTCGAGACTCAAACACTTGCCACCGGCTTCAGTAATCTTGTCAACTGCAGAATCACTGAAGGTTAAAGCTGCAACAGTTACAGGGTGATCAAGGAGGCCTGCGCCCAGAACTTTTCCAGGTATAAGCAGAACATCGTCATTTGCGGTGTGCCTGTTAATTTTACTGATATTGACAGCCGCATAGTTTCTGGACGGCATTTCAAGCCGTTTCGCAATATCCCTCCAGATTGGGGCAGAATTTTCATTTGCCCTTTCTTTGAGGGTAAGAATCAGAGAAATGATTCTCGGATTTGTTTTTCTTATTATTTTTACCAGTGATTTTTTACCCAATGTATGTTCCTCCGCAAGATTTGTATAATCTCACTTACGCGGAAAAAATTCCTTATCGCGTTCGAACATCGCTAAAATTGTCCATGGGATAATCCCCACAAATGACAAATTGAAGAAAGCGAATAGTCGGAATTGGTATGATCTGAATAACATTTCTAGTACATAAAGATTATGTGCATCAGTTCTTGAAATTTGTAAGAATTCCAGATAATTAAGATTTATTTTTTCTCTTTATTCATATATCTAATAACTTATAATTTGTACACTGTTAATTATGCTATCAATAACGGTGTTAATATTCTCCAGTCAAGAAACAGATCAGAAGAAAAAAGTAATATAAAAATATTAGAATAATCAAGCTAATCATAATATAGGGGTAATAAATTGGGGGGAAATAGATTATGCCAGAAACTGTTATTCAACACCTTCTGGGAAGATTAAAAGGACTCGGGATAAAGGATATTTTCGGCGTGCCAGGAGACTTTGCATTTCCTATTAATGATACAATTTGCGATGATAAAGAGCTGCGCTGGGTTGGCTGCTGCAATGAACTGAATGCTTCTTATGCTGCTGACGGCTATGCCCGTACTAAAGGTATGGCGGCTCTCTCAACTACTTTTGGGGT
The DNA here is from genome assembly GCA_964520335.1 of uncultured Methanosarcinales archaeon. Taxonomy (GTDB): domain Archaea; phylum Halobacteriota; class Methanosarcinia; order Methanosarcinales; family Methanosarcinaceae; genus Methanosarcina. Next base: position 1,892 of record CAZFNE010000386.1, read on the forward strand.
TGGGGAATTATCTGCACTATGCGGTATAGCAGGCTCTTTTGCAGAACGCAATATAATATTCCATATTGTAGGAATTCCAAAAACATCAGTTCAAGAGAGACGCGCAATAGTGCATCATACACTCGGACATGGCGAATTTGACCGATTCATGGGTATGGCTGGGCCTGTAGTATGTGCAAAAACTTTGCTAACTCCGGAAAATTGCGTCTCGGAGGTAGAAAGAGTTATTTCAGCCGCCCTGGAAAATAGCCGTCCAGTCTATATTGCCATACCTCACAATTATGTACATGAAGAAATCCCGACCCGTACATTTCCAGAGAATAAGCCTGTAACAAATATTTCAAAATCAAAAGCCGCTTTAAAAATTCCAAAAGATGTTTCTGAAACCGACTTTAGGGCTCTTCAAGAAGTTGTCTCAATTATTATTGAGAAACTTTCAGAGGCTAAAAAAGCCTGTATTATTCCAGGTTTTCTTATTGACCGCTTCGGATTAAAAGATCTAACTACAGAAATTGTCAATACTTCCGGAATGCCTTATGTCACCCTGGCTATGGATAAATCAGTGCTTGACGAAACAAATCCTTCTTATCTGGGCCTGTATATGGGAAAACTTATCAACCCTGAAATCAGGGAATTTGTTGAGTCCTGTGACTGTATACTTATGATAGGGGCGATTCTATCCGATAACAATATGGGGATGTTTACAGCAGAGCTTGATAAATCCCGAATTATCCACATCATGCCTTCCAATGTCAATATTGGATATGCCGAATACGGGAATATGAAAATGGCTGATATCCTCCAGGAACTTGTAAGAAAAATACCCAGATGGACTTATATAAAAGGCCCAGTAGCCAGACCTCCAGAAAAACCGGAGCGAAATGCTGAAGATCCAATAATGGCAGATTATTTGTATGCCAGCTACGCAAAATTTTTCAGGTCTAACGATATCATTTTGGTAGATTCAGGCACTTCATATTATGGCTTACTCCCGATGTCTTTGCCAAAAGGGGTGAAAATGTATAACCAGATGCTCTGGGGCGCAATAGGGTGGGCTACCCCTGCTTCCTTTGGAACAGCCCTGGCTGCGCCTGATAAACGAGTTATACTTATAACAGGCGAAGGGGCTCACCAGATGACTGTTCAGGAAATCAGCCAGTTTTATCGGTACGGGCTAAAACCTGTTATTTTTGTATTGAATAATCAAGGTTACCTGATAGAGAGGATGTTATCTAAAAAATTGGATTACTGCTACAACGAACTTCCGCAGTGGAATTATCAAAAGCTCCCAGAAGTGCTTGGCTGTA
>CAZFNE010000387.1:0-3188 GCA_964520335.1 uncultured Methanosarcinales archaeon
CCGGATATCGACAGGATTTTTGATACAGAACCTGCAGTATTTCAGATTAATGTCGAACCTGTAATGCTTATAGGGGATATTCATGCAGATCTCAAAGCGCTTGAATTTATTCTGAAAATGAGAAAGGAGATTAAGTGTAAAAACATACTTTTCCTTGGGGATTACGTTGACAGGGGGCCTGAAGGCCTAGAAGTTCTCATAGAGCTTTTCAGGAAAAAGCTTGAAGAACCAGACCATGTTTTTCTCCTCAGAGGAAATCATGAAACTATCGACATGAATTTTTATTATGGATTTTTTGAAGAAATCGGGCTCGACCAGGAGTTTCTCGCAAGAATTAATCAGACTTATGAGAAAATGCCAGTTGCTGCAGTTTTATCAGGCCATACTTTTTGTGTGCATGGGTGAATTAACGGAACTGAAAGCATTGAAACTATTAAAAAAGAGAATGCTTTTCCTTACCTGTGGAACGACCCGTCAGAAAGGAAAGGACTCACTCGCTCAGGCAGGGGATCTACAGTAAAGGAATTCGGGCCTGATATAGTGGATGGGTTTTTAAAGGCAAATAACCTGAAAAGAATCGTCAGGGGACATACAGCTCTCAAAACAGGATATAAGTGGTGGTTTGATGGAAAGCTCTTATCTCTTTTTTCCTGCCCTGACTATGTAGGCCTTGGAAATACTGCTGCTTTTGCTCTGTTTGAAAAAGAAGATTTGGAACTCTCCGTTTTTGGAAAACAAGAAAGTTAATGGGAAAAATGTACAGACCCCACAACTATTTGACTTAATTAACTCTTTTCTGGAAATACTGATACTGAGATATTCCACCTGAAATAGAGTCCTAAAAATATTTAAAAGTAAAAAATAAAATGCCGGATGGATATTGCGTTTCCTGAAAAGCCAAATGTGAAAGCCAGATATAATAGGTTGAGAAATTTATGTAAAAACCTGGTAAGGTTTAATCCAGAATAATCCAGGTTTCTGTCATTTTGCTTCCTATATCAGGATCAAGCTGCATAGCTTTCATATATTCAATCTTTGCCTCATCGAAACGTCTCATTTTCCTCATTAAGAGCCCGTAGTTATAGTGCAGGGGAGGGTAGTAAGGGTTCAGGACCAGGGCTTTTTTATATTCTGACTCAGCTTCAGATAAGCGGCCTATTTCAGAGAGGAGGTTCCCATAGCTGTAATGGGCTTCCGCGCTTTCAGGGTCCAGTTTAAGAGCCTTTTTATATTCCATTTCGGCTTCATATCTTCTTCCGAAGCGGGCCAGCAAATTTGCGTAATTGGAATGGACTTTTGCATCATCCTGGTCAAGGGCAAGAGCTTCAAGGTATCGAGCTTCGGCTTCTGAAACTCTACCTTCTCTTGCAAGGAGGTTTCCATAATTGAAAAGAGTTCGTCTGTGCCTGGGATTCAGGGAAAGGGCTTTTCTGTATTCTTCCTCAGCTTCCAAGAAGCGCCCAAGGAAAGATAATAAAACTCCACAGTTATGATGAAGGCTTGGGTCTTCAGGATCAAGTTCGATTGCAAGCCTGTACTGCTTTTCGGCGTCCCTGAGTCTGCCCAGATGGAAAAGCAGGTTTGCATATCCTCCTCTGGCCGGGACATAGGAAGGATCAACAGAAAGCGCTTTTGAATAACATTCTTCAGCTTCTCTTATATATCCATAATCGGTAAGGATATACGCATATCCTGCATTTGCTTTAACGTGCATTGGGAAAGTTTCAAGCACATTTTTATATTCGGCTTCCGCTTCCTGGACTTTTCCAGCGTCCAGAATAAGTTCAGCGTATGCGCATCTTGCATCAGCATATTCTGGGTTTCCTTTCAAAACTTCAAGATAGCTGGCTTCGGCTTCCAGGGAAAAACCAAGCACATGTGCTGCAGTGCCCAGGGAAAAGCAGGCATCTTCATGAAGCTTTCCAGAAGTCCGTAAAAAACAAGCTTTTGCAAAAACATATTCTTCCATATGCATTTTTTGCTGTTTGCATGCATTGGAAAGCTCGAGCAAAAACTCGGGAGAAAGGGACTTCTTTTTTGAATACTCAAGGGCGAAATCAACCGCAGAGCAGAGGTTTTTCTGCTCTGAACCGATTATGCCAACAAGGTTGTATATAAAATCATCAACTACGTCGAAATCCATATATCCGGCACCTCAGAAAAATAAATTTTTACTTTTGGGGGATCGATGAAACTATCTGTGTAACATCCGGACTATATTTTGATTTAATAGAATATATTAGTGCGTTAGTATTTCGTAGAATGTAAACTATAACGTTAATTTTTCAATAGTGCATTAGATAGCGAATGTAATATTATAATCATCGTATAACAGATTATCCCTTTATATCATTAAATTAAAAAAAGAGGTGTATTAAAAGACAAAACTCCATCTTAACCTAATAGATTTAAGACCTGGAAGATAAATAGTCTAAAACTATGGAAGGTAACTGGAAAATAAAATGATATTTATAAAATATAGTCGAAATAAAATATTAGTTTAATAAATCCAACAAAATATTCTTAAAAAAAGCTGAATAGAATCCTTCTATAAAGCTGAGATAAACTATTAGAGTATAAATTGCAAGGCTGGTCTTAAAAATAGGCCAGGGAATTTCAATTTGATAGTCTTATATTAAATAAAAGACTAATATTTCTAAATCATCTATTCTTAATTTCTTCTTTTTAATTCCTATTTTATTCCTTTTATTTTATTTATTAAGTTATATACTGAAGTGAATAGTTTCTCTTTCCCACTTAACTACTATTTGTCTATTTAATATATTTAACTTTGCTTTGTATATAATTTCTTTTTATGTTTATAAGTTTGTTCTTTATTCCATTTCTAATATTTTATTTCTAAAATAGAAAATACATAAAACAGAAATTATCATCTCCAAAATGATATATAAGAAAAAGTAGTAGCTTCTTATTGTTAGAGGCAAGCTAAAAGTTAAAAATAGACTCTAATCATTTGATTTCAAGAAAGATAAACTTATACACATGGCAGAAAAATGAATAAGAGTAAATAAAAACTAGACTATAAATATAAAAATTTGGTTATGAACAAACATGTTCAATTAAATATAGAATATAAAGCAATAACTAATAAGAAGATTTAAAATGACCAGCACCTTTCTGAAACTCTTCTCCCTTTTCCTTATCGTTCCCTTTATAGAACTCTATTT
>CAZFNE010000388.1:0-3170 GCA_964520335.1 uncultured Methanosarcinales archaeon
AGTCCAATTCCTCCAACCATACACACAGGACAGACCATATTACCCCTCTTTATCCTCGACTTTCGTATTAGCTTATAAGTTTTGTTTATATAAGATCTCAAAACATAAATACCCCCATATAAGAAAAAGCAGGAACAATAGTATGTATTCTAGTGAATCATAAGACATTGTGGTGTATTCATATCAATATTGTGAAATTAAATGGAGACTAAAGCTTCTTTTAGAGGACCTCTTTTAGAGAAGCTATAAAATTACTACCTAATAGAATAGAAGAAATAAGCCCCTCTTATTAAAAACTTGTATCAAAGTTACGCTGGCGCACCTCATTGCAAGAAAGGGATTGTTTGTGCCACCTCTCTCTTTTCTATCCCTTCATACACTTAACCACGCACATACACCTAGAAACCACGTACATAGCCAAAGCTATCGCTCGTAGCTAGATGGACTAAATTATATCCCTGAAGACTCCACGAAATTAAAACGAGTTAAATGAGTGCTTAAAACCTGTATGGAAGGCTCTTAGTTATTTACCACCTAATTTTTTGACGATGTTGCTAAAACTGGTATATTCAATATCTGGGATATTCTTAAGATCTTCAATTATGCTCTTAGTGGCTCCATGCTTCATGGCTTGCTGAATAAGCTCCTTCTTCTTTAAAGGAAAGTTTAAGTTTGCTAAAACAATCCTAACTTCAACATAACTTGCCTGCATTTTCTTTTCTCCCCCACTTGTCTGATTCTATTGTTAAACAAGTTTACTCAAAGCTTACATAATCCAAATATGTAAAAAGAATAAAAACAAATCTCGTAAAACTACCAAGTAATGAAATTCCTACAAAAAGTTATAATTTGGGATCTACAGAATTAATTATTTATTTTAAATTAAATGTATTTATCGCTAATAATATTTAGTCATTGAAGGAATTAATAATCAAAAGAAGTATATGCAGTTTTTAGTTTGCTTCTCCATCAAGTATATCTACTGAATTTGTTTAATTGGAAGCCGATTGCCACCTGTTAAATGGCTCCCAATTATGGGATTCAACCCTAATGGTTAAAGAAAAATTTCTTTGGATCTTAACCACCTTCTCTATTATATATTATAGTTTTATATAATGCACGGATCCAAAATTTTGTTACAATTAAATTATTTAGCTGCTCAAAAATATGAAAATCATTTTCATTTTATTGATTCTAATTTTTTTGCGTATATTGAAGTCGATGAGCACTGAGCTTTCACTGGAAAACATATACCTGAAAGCCACGTACAAAGTCCAGGGCTATCGCTCGTCGCCAAATGGACCAATATATCCCTGACGGTTCACAACGCAATTAAAAAAGGTACATCATTAATTTATGTCTAAAAAGTAGTAATTCACGAAATTGATATTTCATATTTAATAGTCAAAAATTAAGTAATTTTGTCAAGTTATCTAAAAAATAGCTATTTAATTGGATTAATATTCTGATCATAAACTTATATATACATTTAAGGCAGTTTACTTAAATGCTTACAAAAATATTCAAAGAGGTGTTTTATTATGCCAAAAACAATGAGTGATCTACACAATACAGGAGCTGCTTGTGGAAAAGCAAAAGCTCCAGCAGCAGAGAAGTCTATGAAGAAAGAATCCAAGCCAGCAAAGAAGGGGAAGTAATCATATATAACCCTTTCAGCAGTAGCTTATCATTGAGATGAGAAAAGCAGATAAGCTACTGCTTTTAAATAAACTCTAAGCTTCTTGTCAATAGTTTGGAGATAGAATCAAAAAAACAAGTTGGGAAATTTCAATTTCCAATGCTTCTTATTATCAAAATTTAATTTACCACCTGGTTGATTTTACTGTAAAACTCAACTATGGCACTTGCTGCTTCACTTTCCATGTTGATCTGGAAAGTTCTGAGATGTTTTCCTAGTATTTTTTCTCGGACAACGCCTGATGCTATCAAATGGGTGATAACTCTTGACACGCTGGCGTGAGACAATCCAGTTTTTTCCGCTATTCCTGATAAGTAGGTTGGTTCGTTCTGTTTTTCGATTAAATGTTTAAGGACTGTCATTTGTGCAGTTTTTCCAAAGATTTTTTCCATTGAATTCATTTGTATCATTTAATAGGCGGCTATTATCTATAAGTGATTTCAGTCCCAATAACTACCGACGGTTAGTAAAATTATCTTCTAATCTGTAGTAGATTAGAAATCTGCACATGAAGGTGTATACTCCACATACAATACCCACGCACATATATCTAGAAGCCACGTACAATGTCCATGGCTATCGCTCGCAACTAAATGAACCAAATATATACCAGAAGACTTCACGAAATTAAAAAAGAAAAATGAATACTTTAAACCTGCAGTTTTTGCTTTTCGATAGATCCGCTCAACCATGTTTTCCTCGATGTGACAAATTTATCACATAGACATTAAGACTTATCCTTCTTTGTCTGAGTAGTATACAATATGCCTCTTCGTTACTCAAAGATTATGTCCCTTAATTAGTTTTGACCGTTTGCATTTTTTTTAGGGATAATAGAGGAGTTTATATTTTTTATACTGTTCTTTATGGAAGGGATGGATAGGATTTGAATAAAACTTAATGTATAAGGTGAAAAAATATTTTTTTAAAATTTTTTGTATTAAGAAAGAGAATCCATTTTTTTGAGAAATTTAATAAAAATGAAGAGATTTTGCAGGAAGCCACTCTCAAAGCTCCCTGCGCATCTGGGAATCTAGGTTTATCTGGGAATCCAGATTTGTTTTACAATCTAACTACATCCTTCTTTTCTATAAAACTTAAAGAACAAATCCTCCTGATGAATATTTCAGAGTGAAAAATTTAGCAAACTCATTGAGTCAGAAGGCGATTAGGGCACCTGGAGAAAAAAGCCGCGGTATCACTTAGTGATCATTTGTAAAAAAGAAAGAGAAATTAAAAACCAAAAAAATGATCAATAGCTCATAATTAAAGAGAACCAGCTCACTGAAATTTGCTGATTGCATCTTAATTAAGATAGCTATTGATCTCGTTTTACCCAAGCTGAGTTTACGTTTTGTGTTTAATTCTGTTCATTATGCGGTTGTATTGTAATTATTGGTTATTGTATTTCCTGAATTATCTCCATTATATGTTCTACTTCCTGAATCCTCACCATTATTTTCGGTTTTTC
>CAZFNE010000389.1:0-3163 GCA_964520335.1 uncultured Methanosarcinales archaeon
ATGTTTCCTAAAGCATCTGGCCTACCAGGGTATGCACAGAGCGTTTTTACTGGCAGTGATGCAAATAAGAAATATGAACGAAGTAAATTACTTGGAGGGTTCAGTGCCTGGAGTTACTGGTTTGCCTGGAATCCTGTGCTTGCAATCTTTTCAATCCTGATTGGAAGTTATCTCAAAGGCCTTATTCCCGCATTTGCCGGGCTTCCTGACCTTGTCGTTTACCTTGCTTCCGGTGCAGTTGTATTTTTATTCCTGATCCTTGTTAATTACCGCGGACTTGCAGGAGGAGCAACCCTTGGGTATATTCTTGCAGTACTTTCTCTTGCGCCTTTGATAATTATCTCAATTGCACCTTTTATAACCGGCCAATTTGACATGAGCAACATTACGGGAGCCTGGTTGCCTACTGACTGGAGCTGGGATCTTCATCATATCCTGATTTTGCTCGGGCTTATGGCAATGGCTCAATGGAGTGCATGTGCCTGGGAAACTGCAGCAATTTATGGGCCTGAATATAAAGAACCAAAATCTGATGTCCCTAAAGCCCTCTTTATTTGCGGGTCAATCTGTCTTGTTACTTTTATCCTTGTACAGGCGGCCTGCACAGGAGCGCTTGGGGTAGAGGGAATCCTGGCAGAACCAGTTTCACCCATGCTCCCTATAGCTCAGATGACGCTCGGGCCCATAGGAGGCGCACTGGCAATTCTGATGTTGACTGCAGCAATGGTTCTTATTATCCAGACAGCTTTTCTGGGAGCTTCCAGAGCTATGTACTCTATGGCTGAAGAAGGGAATCTACCGAGCTTCTTTGGGAAAATGAATGCCCATGGCACTCCAGTTAACGCAATGATTGTTATTGCCCTCCTGAATATTGGTTTTATCTTCCTGCAGACGCCTGCAGCTATTTTAGCCGCCTCAGCCATAGGGTATGTTTGTGCCAATGGGATCAGTCTCTTTGCATATGTAAAAGCTAAATTCGATCCAAGATTTTCAAGACTCGAAAGGCCGTTTAAGGCTCCAGCAGGATGGCAATACATAGCCCTTGTCTTTGGGTTATTTAACCTGCCTCTGTGCCTCATTGGAATAATATATCTCAACAGTCTTGAAATAGGCTGGACTTCGACAATTGTAGGCTTTGCTGTCCTTGCCCTTTATATTCCGCTCTGGTACTATTCGCAGAATGAAAATCGGGGTTCTGTGGAAAAAGGAAAGACAGCATTAAATGAACCCGCACTATGATTTCTTACTTTGGATATAATAAATATGCATAGTAGAAACAACAGATGTTGAAAAATAGTTCTAAAAATGGAGTTACAGGCATATTCTGCTTGAAACTTCATATTAATTTTATTTCAACTTAAATAAAGTCTATTAAAATAGTATAGATTTTTATATTTAATTAATTATTCTACTTTTGTATTTAATTAAGAATTAATTTAGATTTTATCTTTTGGAGACAGGTTTTAGAGATGGGAATGAGGTTTAATGATGCGTGATAATACCCCGCTGAGGACCAAACTTATTCTTTATATTGTACTTGGAGTCTTTCTTATTCTTACGGCTTCAACAGCCATTATTATCTCTACGGTTACTACTCAGGAAGAAAAACTTGCCTACAAACAGTCTATTGAAATGGCTTCAAATTATGCAAATCAATTTGACACAGATATGAAAGCTAACTTTGAAATTGCCAGAACTATTTCACAGACTATGGAAGCTTATGAGACTTCAGATAGAGGAGAAGTTCTCAACATTCTTGAAAACTTACTTGTTAAAAATCCTCAACTGCTGGGTACGTATGTGGCTTATGAGCCCAATGCTTTTGACGAAAGAGATTCCGAATACATAAACGCGCCTGCGCACGACAAAACTGGCAGGTTTGTTCCGTACTGGAACAGAATGAAAGGAAACGTAACAGTTGAACCTCTTCTCCATTATAACCAGTCGGATTATTACCAGCTCCCGAAAAGCAAAAGAAGCGACGTACTTACTGAACCATATTTTTATGAAGGCGTTTTCATGGTAAGTTACGTTTCCCCTATTTTTCAAAATGGGGAGTTTAAAGGGATTGGAGGCGTCGATGTCTCATTAGAATATGTGGATGATGTGGTAAGTAAAGTACATACCTTCGATACCGGATACGCTTTCATGGTAAGTAACTCAGGAATTTTGCTTTCTCATCCTGTGCGCAAGGACTGGATTGGAAAAAAAAGCCTTTCGGATTTTGAGGATAAAGAAATCCGAAACGCCTCCTTGAATATTCAGAAAGGGGTAGGGGGGCATTTTGAGACCATAGACCCCACCACAGGGAAAAATGTAGTAATGTTTTACGAGCCTGTGAAAACCGGAAATTTCGCGTTTATCCTTGTGATCCCAAAAGAGGAAATGCTTGCAGGAGTCGACGACCTTAGGGATAAGCTTCTCATTATTTCTTCGATTTCTATCCTTTTTATGGCTGCTGTAGCTTATATTATTGCACGATCGGTAACAGGACCAATTGATAAGATAGTTAAGGATTTTGAGAATATAGCTCATAAGGCAGTTAAAGGGGAACTTGGAGCAAGGGCGGATACGGATGTTGAAATCGATTTCAGGGAAATTTCAATAGGGCTAAACGAAATCCTTGATGCGGTTATTGTGCCTATAAGGGAAACAATGAGGGTAACCAATGCCCTTGCTAAAGGACAATTAAACGAGAGAGTTAATGTAGAGGTCCAGGGAGAGTTTAAAGAACTTGGAGATACCCTTGATTCCTTTTCGGAAACCCTGAACCGGATAATCGATGACTCAAATGCAGTGCTTACAGCTTTTCAAAAAGGAAACTTTAAAAGACAAATCCAGGTACATGGACAAGGAGACTTTAAACTTCTTACAGATGGGATAGAAGAAGCCAGGTCTTTTTTAGATAAGGCAACTATGGAGCGAAAAGAAGCAGAAAAAGCCCTTCTTAAGTATGCAAGGGAATTAGAGCTTTCCAACAAGCTCAAAGAAGAACTGGAACTGGTAATTAATAACAGCCCCGTGATTGTGTTTCTATGGAAATACGAAGAAGGCTGGCCAATTGAATTTGTTTCTGAGAATATTACACGTTTGGGTTACGAGGTCGAAGATTTTACCTCCAACAGGATTTTGTATGGGGATATAGTTCATCCTGATGACCTTG
>CAZFNE010000390.1:0-3156 GCA_964520335.1 uncultured Methanosarcinales archaeon
CTAATGAGAATTGAAAAAACGAAATCAATCGCCGACAATCAAAGAAAATCGATTCATTGAAATTTATCAATTGAACTTGAACGAAGATGTCGGTTGATGCTGTTTTACATAGGCTGAATAGTTACTCTTAATTACTCAAAAAGATCAACTCTATAAAGGCAACAGCTTTAAACTAAGTTCAACGAATCCAGTCCCACCTTAATGAAAGTCAGTCCAAATAAAATCTGGGCAATTCCGAGAGTGCGAATGATAGAAAAATAATATTCGCTGTTAATAAAATACTTTGACTTTTCTACAATTAACGCAACAATTACCTTTGATCCTACAAGAAGTAAATAAAAACCCGTTACAAATAAGACTGTAGCCCAGATGTGAATGCTTAAGCTCTTGAAGATTATTGGTCCGCCTATAGAGAGCCAGAATACATATGGATGCGGGTTTCCGAAATTGACGATAACTCCTTTTTTAAGGGCGTCTTTCTTTTCTACATTTAATTCAATGCTGTCCTTTTTGATTTTGAGGGATTCGACTCCTGAATATATCAAATATGAAGCACCAAAAAAAGCAATAATTCCAATGAAAAAATCAGAACTTGTCAGATGCGATAGAACAAACAATACAGCTAAAATTATTGGCAGGTCTGTAATCAGAGGAGACACTGCAACCTTTATCCCTTCCCACTTGCCGTGCTGCAGAGTTTCAGAGATGGTTACAGCAAGGAGCGGACCCGGAGATGTCCCTGCAGCAAGGCCAAGAAACGCTCCCATTACTAAATATTCGACAAGATCTAACATCTATGATGCCTCATTTTTTCACATAAAGAGTCAAAAAAATTGTTATAGAGTCAGTATGCCTTAAAAGCTACCAGTAGCCGCCAGTTTAAGATTCATTAAATTAAACATTCATCTAAATGTATGTAATAATACAATAATGCTATAGATTTACACTTCAAAGCTGTAACCAATACATTTAGTTTTGAATAAAAATTTAATACTATATACAATCATACGCAAATTATTGAGAATCATTATTTTAGGAGGTAGTCCCAAAATCTAGCTAAGAATCTAGAATCCTGACATTTTTTGAAAATAAAGAGGCGTTTACGCCTCAACCTTAGAAAACAAAAATGCCCCGATTATACAGACAATGACAGATAATGCACCTATTGTTGCAAGATCATTATAAATGCCAAACACGCTCATGCCTGCAAGAGCTCCTCTCATACCATCCACACCATAAGTAAGGGGATCGATCATGCTTATGAAATAAATTGAAGAAGGCAGGTTTTCCAGGGGAAAAAGGGCTCCTGAGAGGAAGAAGATAGGCATTATCAGGAAGTTCATTATCAGCTGGAAACCGTGCATATCCTTCATTTTTGAGGCTATTGCAAGTCCAAGGCCGGTAAAGAAAATGGCTATCAGGAACATGAAAATTAACCCTATCAAGAGGCTTCCTATACCTGGTACCCTGAACCCGAGGACGTAAGTAAGGCTCAGCACGATCAGGCCCTGGACCATGGCTATTGTTGCACCTCCAAGAGTTTTTCCGACCATGATTTCTGTCCTTGAAATAGGAGCCACAAGGGTTTCTTTGAGAAAGCCGAATTGTCTATCCCATATAACCTCAAGTCCCGAAAAAACGGCTGTAAAGAGAATTGACATTGAAACAATTCCGGGTGCAAGGTAGTCCATATAATTTGCTCCTCCGCTCGCTCTCGTATACATTGGCCCGATTCCGAAGCCGAAGGCAATCATGAAGAGAAGTGGTTGCCCGAGAGAACCTATCAGCCGCGCTTTTGAGCGCCAGTAATGTTTTAGCTGCCTGAGCCAGAGGATATAAATTACTTCGATCAATTCCTGCTCCTCCTTCCCATACCTCTCATAAACCTCATTTTATTTCCTCCACCTCCGTTTTCGTCCCGAATGTCCCTGCCTGTAAGCTTGAGAAAGGCTTCTTCTAAGGATTCGGTACCTGTATTGGCTTTTATTTTCTCCAGGGTTCCGGACTCTATGATTTTTCCGTGGTCTATGATTGCTATTTCGTCGGCTATCTCTTCGGCTTCGTCCATGTAATGAGTAGTCAGGAAGATTGTCATGCCTCTTTCTTCATTCAGGTTTTTTATATGGGTCCAGATGGACTTTCGTGTTTGAGGGTCAAGACCTACAGTGGGCTCATCAAGGAAAAGGATTTTCGGATAGTGAACGAGAGCCCTCGCAATCTCAAGCCTGCGCTTCATCCCGCCAGAATACTTCTTTACGTAGTCATTCCGTCTTTCCCAGAGCCCTACAATCTCAAGGGCTTGCCGGATCCTATTTTCTCTCTCTTTTCTGGGGACCTTGTAAATTACGGCATGATATTCCATGTTTTCGTAGGCAGTAAGCTCTTCATCAAGGCTGTGGTCCTGAAAAACTATTCCGAAAGAAGATCTTGCTTCATCCTGCTCTTTCAGGGCATTGAAGCCGTTTATCCGGATTTCTCCTGATGTGGGTTTCAGGACTGTTGTAAGCATTTTGATGGTTGTGGACTTGCCTGCTCCGTTAGGCCCGAGGAAAGCGAATATGGAACCTGTTTCGACATCAAAGCTGATTCCCTTTACTGCTGTAAAATCCTCGAATTTTTTTGTTAGAGATTGAACTGAGAGTATGTTTTGCATGAAAGGACCTGAAATTCTTTTTTCAATAAGGAAAGGATTAATTTACATATATTTCAAGTTAAAAATATCCTGCTCCTGAACGATTGAGCAGTTAAACCGAATATTTATAAAGAACGATATTTGTAAAGAATATATCTCTCTGCTACTGAAATGGAGATATTATTTATAAATTCTGTTATTGGCATAACATCTCAAATTGTAAAATCTTAATTATATAACCTGTCAATTTTAAATAATCCTGTGATTTTATATTAATATGTTTCTGCTATACTCTGCCTCTTTATGCGCATCTTTACAAATTTGCTTTTGCTTTTTAAAAAGGAAAGGATTTAAATCCTTGAGGAAATGTTTTATTGAAGATAACAGGAGGCGGGCTTTCAGGTTTTAATTAAGACAACGGGCAAAGTCTCCCTATTATTATTTGACATTTGAATTTTTTATTCTTTGGATCTGTTTGATTCAGGGCTTAGTTTATGTTACTCAAGGATCTCTCAGATATTTAT
>CAZFNE010000391.1:0-3152 GCA_964520335.1 uncultured Methanosarcinales archaeon
TTCATGTATCATTATAGTTTCTAATAATATATAACAATATTTAACTACCAATGCCCTCTTTTTTTCATCCGTCGTCAAAAGCCAGTCTGTTTCAGAAATTTGATAGATTGGAAAATCATAATCCGAACCTGAAGACCTTATTTTCTTTTTCCCTTTTTTCTTCGGAATAGGTTTTATAGGCAGAAGTTTTTGTATTTCTCTATCTGTTGCTGGTCTACTTTCCTTAATGAGTGGCACTAGATTGTCTATATACCAGCCAACATGCCAGTCTAAAAGATATTGATAAGTTCCAATCAAAAAAGAACCTGAACCACAAGCAGGATCAAGGATTTTTAGCTCAGAGACTTCTTTGGGAGTTTTGCCCTCAACAATCCTACCAACTGTGTTTTTTACAATATAATCGACAATATATGTAGGAGTATAAAAAACGCCTCCGGCCTTTTTGACTTCTGGTTTTTCTTCAATCTCAGCTTGATGGGAATCTACGAGCCTGATAACTTTGCCTAAAAACTGTTCATAAACCTGCCCGAGAATATCAGCAGGGAATACAGAAAACTCATAAGGACTGTCCGGATAATAGAGATGATCTATAATTCTTTTTAGGCTTTCATCATCAATTTTTAGAATATGGGTCAAAATATCAGGCTCTTCCATTCCTTCTTCTTTCTTAAAGTGAAAGAGTCCTGAGTTGTATTTCTCGTCTGCATCTACAAATAGATTTTTCAGCTTTTCATAAATCTCTTCACCTTCAGCTTTCTTCTGAAGCTGTCCATACTCTTCTATGCCTCTGTCTTCACATATTCTTAAAAAGACAATTCTGTCAATGATTGTTTGCACAGCGAGGTTTAGCTCCTGTACAGAAAGTTCATTGTTAAATGCAATATTTTTAGCAAGGATATTGCGCCATTCCTCTATTTCAGTTAAAAATGCGTTATCAATGCTAGAAGTTCCTTTTCCTCCTTTTTTACTCAAGAAACCTTCTGCAAAATCATCATAATTGCCATTAAAAACAGCGTCTCTAGAATATTTTGATTCTATTTCGTCCCACTTTTCGATATAATCCTTATAAGTGTAATACTCAATTCTGCCTATTGATGACTTATCATTGGGAGAAGGCTTCTTGGTACAGTCAAAAACACTAAACTCTTCGAAGTCTGTTAGTATACTTAATGGTAAATTTGCACTCCAGGCGTATCGGCGAAGTTGATAGGCAGGCTTAGAATTCTCCTTGAGATTTATTGCTGGTTTTTTTGCCTCGACGAAAAATTTCCGGATACCGCCCTTTCTGAAAGAATAATCAGGTGCTTTTGCTTTCCCACTTACCTTGATAGCATCTTCATGAATAACTTCTTTATATTTATTATCATATGCTTTTTTGTTATCAATGTCCCATCCTAATGCTTTAAAAAACGGATCTATAAACTCTATCCTTACCTGTGTCTCATTATATGCAAGCGATTTGTATCTATCATAATATTTCTCAAAGCGTTCAACCAATTCTATAATTTCGGGCGGGGCAGGCATATTATCACATTTGTATTCATAAAAGACAAAAAATATTGATTTCTTAATATTGTAAGAAAGAAGAATTTCAAGTATAAATCAATGTTTAAAAGTTATTGGCAAGTAATTCCCATTATAATAACACCCATATTTTTACTAAATTTTCTATTATTACATAATTTGATATACAACAAATGACTTATTTAAATTATTAACTTCTAAATTTTAGAGGATATGTCGTGCGTATTAAACTTTTGATATTTTCAATAATGGTTTTTTCAATAATTCTATTTTTATTTCTTCCTTCTTTTAATAATTGCGCAATTTTTGCAGGTCCACCTATTATCCAAAAAATAGAGGATGGTGGTGATTATCTTGAAACTCCTATATACTGTGATGACTATGAAACAGCAGTAGTAAATACAAATAAAATTTTGAAGGTTAAAGAAAATAATTTAATATTATTTATATTAAATGAAAATTATCTTCAGGTTGTAATTCAAAATAAAGCTAAAATAGCCGGTAAAAACAATTATTTATATAAAGGAAGTGTTATTGGGGCAGAACAGAGTAATGTTAAACTATATTTAAAAAATGATACTTTAAATGGGTTTCTCGCGGTAGGTGAACCCTGGAATTCGACGTATAATATTACAAGCATAAATAAAACACACAATGGGAAGCCAGTTCATATTATATCAATGATTGATTGGGAAAAAGAAAGGAAAAGGCAGAAATTAGCGCATATTGAGCCTATTAAGCTCTTTCCTATAATAATTAAAGATCAAAAAAACTATATATTAACTGATCAAACTTTTTAGTTTTTTCATATAGGTGCCTTTTATAAATTCATTTATTTCAAAAATCCGGGATAATTATTTACCCTCTCCTGCCCTATTTTTTCTTATGATTTTTGAACCTATAAAGGTTTGTTCCCTGGAGCTTCAAAATCGGTTTGTGAGGTCTGCTACACATGAGTATATGGCAGAAGACGATGGAACACCTACTCAGCAGCTTGGGGATCTCTATGAAGAGTTTGCAAAAAATGAAGTCGGACTTATAATAACTGGGTATTCTTATGTGCTTCCTGGGGGGAAAAGTAGTGATAAGCAGCAAGGAATTTATTCGGATCGCTTTATTGAGCCCTATTCAAGAATAACTGAGCGCGTCCACAAATATAAAAGTAAAATAGTTCTTCAGCTTGTACACGGGGGGAGGCAGGCAGTAATTTCTCAAGAATATCCTGTTCCAATAGCTCCTTCAGAAATAAAAAATGGCCAATCTAAAGTTGTGCCAAGAGAAATGACAGAACAGGAAATCCTGGAAATGATTGAAGCTTTTATAAAAGCGTCTGTTCGAGCAAAAAAAGCAGGATTTGACGGGGTTCAGCTTCACTGCGCACATGGTTTTCTTTTAAGCAATTTTATTTCTCCTTATACAAACAGAAGGACAGACCGCTGGGGCGGTTCAGTTGAAAACAGGGCAAGAATAGTGCTTGAGATTGTAAAAGGAATAAAAGAGCAGGCTGGGCCTGATTTTCCTGTGCTCGTAAAATTGAATGCAACTGACGGCTTTCAGCCGGGCTCGCAAAAAGCAGAATTGGGAATTACGCTTTCACAGGTTATAGAAACTGCAAAACTTCTGGAAAA
>CAZFNE010000392.1:0-3150 GCA_964520335.1 uncultured Methanosarcinales archaeon
CTTTCTTCCTTTAACTTTCTTGGCAGCGTTATAACCGCGTACTACACAGGTGTTTCTGTTGTTTTAACCGATCGGATATCTAAAACTGCTGCACTGGGTTCTGGTTCTCTTCCATATGCAATTTTCAGTTCAGTCTTCAGTAAAGCATTTATACGTTCACAAACGCCATCAAGTCGCCAAAGGTGGAAATAACAGTAGACAATTTTCCATGGTGAAAAGTCATGGATAACATTCGCCACGCACAACCAGAACGTAGTAAGTAAAATATAGCATTTCAGGATTTCCCGATAAGAATGAACACGCTTTCTACCTAGATTCGTTCTCAGAGTAGGATATGAAGTTTAATTATATCCTGTTGTCTATCAGATAAATCACTGCGATGAGGAATTCTTTTGTTTTGTTCCGATATTAGCGAACAATTAGTTGCATGTAGTATTTAATTTTAAGACAATCTCTTAGCTTTTTTGCAACAGGACCTAATTTTACACTTATAAGATTAAATATTATATATTTATATTCCATTAAGTTACTGAATATATAATTAACATTAATATTGATTAGACTGCCTTGTAAAATACGCAATGTCTCTAAATAAATTCAGAAATAATCGTGAATAGTTAAGTAAGACAAATTACTAACGATCACTATTACTACCAAGAATCAAAACAGCTATACTTTTACCTGGCCTGTACTTTTTGCCAACAAAGTTGAGTATACTATTTGCATGTCAATACAAAACATTTAATAGAGGAAATTTATGAGTCTATTACGAAACCAATCGTATTTTTATAATAATGAGAATTCTAGAGTTTTTTCAATGAGCAAAACTCTGCTGATTATTATAATTTACAGATTTATAAATGTATATAGAGAATCGAGTCCTAGTTTTGAGAACAACTCATTTACTGTGATTTCTAAATCACCACTATTTCGAATTTGTTTTATTCTAGGTACTTTTTTGTTACTAGTGGAGCCAGTGTTAGGTTACAGTCAGGAAACTGGGACTTTAACTCCTCAATCATCGATAACATTAGGTTTGAACAACACATTTCAACCGACAATAACTAGTTTGAATGTTTCGGCAGTCCCAGTTTATGTAGCAGATCCTTATGCAAAAGTCAACACTTCTGGACTAATTGCTTGGTACAGATTTGATGAAAATTTAGGTACAAGTATTATTGACTCAAGTGGTTTGGGACATAATAGCACAGCCACAAAAGAAATAGGATGGACAAATTTGAAATATAACTCAGCATGTAGTTTTAACGGTGTGAATAGTTTTATAAGTCTTCCAAATAATGGAATGACATGCAATAATACAATGTCTTTTGCATGCTGGTTCAATACAACCACCAATAGCACTTCAAAAAGTCAACAAGTCTTTATTAGTCAAACATCAGGCACATTAAATAGAAACTATGAAATTTACTTAAACGGTCCAACGCCCACTTTTCTTATAGGTAGTGGATCAGACGCTAGTAGAATTTCATTTAATAATTATAATGTTCAAGCTAATCATAGCTATTTCATAGCCTACTCAGTAAACAGTTATTCATGCACGATGTGGATATATGATGGAAAAGAATGGTATAGTTCAACAGGCACATTTGATTATGTTTTGAAGAAAACATCATCTTCTGGTTTTTCAATTGGGTACTTAAGTGGTACCTCAACAGCGTGGAATGGCTCTTTAGACAACATGTTAATATGGAATAGAGCAATAAACCAGTCTGAAGTCTATAGTCTAGTATACGATACCTCAGTTGGAATAAATGCAAAAACCAATAGTAATAACACCTATTCAAGTGAGATTCCAGCAAATGGAAGTACTGTAAATGTTCCATATTATTCAAACGATTTACCTATATCTTCGCTGGAATTTTTTGTCCCGTCAACTACTAGAATTAAAGGTATTTCTGTTTATGATTATCTAAGTTCACTATCTCCATTGAATGTGACAACAAATGTTAATTATAACGAATTTTCATCAATTCTCAAAAAAGACGTTAATAATACTTATTTGATGAATTTTACTTATAGTACTGTAGCTGATCACTCAAAGGGTGTATCTATAAATGCTTCAATAAACGATAGTAATGTTATTAATGCCAAATGGCTGGGTCCAATAAGTTATACTACTAATGATAGTAGGGGAATGGTCACTTATAACACGGTAAATCATAGCATGGAGATTCAAACTGGACCGCTAACTTCCGGCCAGACAGTAACGTATAAGGTTAGCATGGCGTATCAGAATGATGATACGGTAAATAACGCCAGCACAATTAATTACGATGAATTTCCATTAGTTACAGAAAATGATGCTAGTAACACTTATTTTATGAATGTTAGTTATACTGCTATAACTGATCATCCAACCGGTGTATATATAAATACCATAGTAAGCGACAGTAACGTTATTAGTGCAGGTTGGCTAGGTGCAGTAAATTATACTACTACTAATAGTGGGGGTACAGTCACTTATAACGCGGCAAATCATACTATACGAATTAAAACTGGGTCGATAACTTCCGGTCAGACAGTGGTATATAATGTAAGTATGCCTTATGGGTATGGTGACACTGTAGACAACACAGGCAAACGCATCATTAGATGGCAAGGTCTAAACTGGACGTGCAAAAATGTGCAAGGTGCAGATCCAGGTTCCAACAACTTTAGTGATTCGCCTGATAATATATGGGTTGATGATCAACAAAGGTTGCACTTAACGATTAAAAAAGATAGTGGGGATTGGAACTGCACAGAAATTAGGTGCCAAAATAATTATACATTCGGCAAATTTACTTGGAAGATTGATCCAGCCAGTCCGGTCTTTAATTTAAGTCAAGAAAGTGCATGGATTGGATTATTTTCTTATCGAGATGATAACAATGAGACAGATATTGAAATATCTAGATGGCAGGTACAGGGAAATCACTTAATATTGTATACGTTACAGCCATACTGGATGCCTGGAAACAGTCAAGGACATCTGCCAGCTGTGACCGATTCTCAAGGATCAACGACTACTGAAGACAATTATGATGGCTCTGGAATGACGGTTTCAATGGATAGAGAACCCACATATGTTGATTTTACAGCTTTGGACAACAATGGGAATGTTATAGCTTATGAACATTTTACTAATTC
>CAZFNE010000393.1:0-3147 GCA_964520335.1 uncultured Methanosarcinales archaeon
ATTTCAGTGGGCTTTACTGGCCTGAAGATAATAAGGACGCCTATAATCCAATATCCCTTACGCATCCATTTGTAGTCGAACAGCCTTCAAGCAACCCTGAAACTGCTCCGGATTTTGATACGTCTGCTAATCTCAATAAAAATGAAGGAGTAAATGCTGAAGCTGAGGGATCGTTTAGTGCTCCGGGTTTTAGCGTACTGGTTACTATTATTGGCTTACTGGCAGTCTATGGAGACTATATTAGAAAAAGGAAATAAAGAGGAAAGAAAACCAGTTGAAAACCAGTTTAAGTTTTTGAAGGAAAGGATCCATTAATGGTTTCTTTCCTGATCTGTTTAGGTTTTAATTTCAGGTTTTAATACCACAAAGTTATTGCAGGGCTGTATCTTTAAAAATTTTTCATAGATTATTAGAACCCGCTCAAATAGTGATCAGGTGAAAAACTTAGCAGAGTGACAGCCCAAAAGGAGGGAAGATGTTTAAGGGAAGAAAGCTGAAAATTTTGGTCATTTACGTCTTAATTTGTTGCTTTTTAGTAAATAATCTTATATTTATAACCTCATCGGAAGCTTCAGATGCAGATACCAGTGGAAATACCACAGAACCTTCAGAATATCCGGGAAGTTCGTATGAGGCACAAACAGAGGGGACACTAGAGAATCTTCAACCTGAAGTCTCAGAAACTCCTGAATCTACAGGAGATGAAATATCAGATATTTCAGAAACGGGAGATCAGGAAACCCAAACTCCAGAGAACACAGGATTAGAAGAGCTTGAAACCCAGACTCCGGATTCTCCAAAGGGACAGGACCCTGAACCTGGAACTGGACAAGACGAAGCTACAGATGCGGAAGGAATTCCTGAAGATACAGGAAACGCAGATCCTGAAAACAAAGGAAATATTTCAGGACCTGAGAATGAGAGTGGAAATAAAACATATGAACCGGCAGAAGTTTCAGCAGGTACATCAACAGAATCAGAAAAAGGCCCACAAACCACTCCCTCTGAGGAAAAAGAGACCGAATCTTCACATCATAAAAGCTCAGGAACTTCACAATACAAAGTGAAAAAAGCTGAAGCTCAAACTAAAAATGAAGCAAATGTACAGACTGAGCCCTTAAATCCTGACCTATCAAAAGCATCCCGAGAAGCTCCCCCTTCTGCAAGTGTTAACTTACATGGAGAAAAGACGGATGTAGTAGCAGGGGAAGATATTTTGCTCAAGCTCTCAGCCGTGAATTTGATTACAAGGCCTGTTATGCATGTTCAGGTCATAATTATTCCCCCTTCAGGCTTGAGTGTATCTTCTTCTGAGTTTGTACAATCAGGAGCTGGCCAGTATACTACAACCTATGAGCTTGAACCAGGCCAGGGTAGGGATATCGAGGTCAAGATTGAGACCAACCAGCCAGGGGATTTCAATGTACAGGGAAGAGTAGTTTATTATTTTGGAGAGAATACTAAAAAACTGGAAGATTATACTCTTCAACTTCCTATAACAGTGAGAGATAAATCTGATTTTTCTCAAACCGCAGCGCCCGGATTTGAACTGGTTAATGCTGTTGGGATAATTCTTGCTGTTTTTCTCTATCTTAGAAAGAAATAAACATTTTACACTGGAATATGCAGGAAAAAATAAACTTCATATTCCAGAAATTTTTTGAAAACAAGTTTTGCTAAGCAGTTTGCAAAAATAAACTCAAAAAAGTAAAAAATAAAAGAATAAAAGATAGAGAAATAAATTCAGTTCATTTCTCTTAAAACAAATAGCGGGTTATTTTATCATAGCCCTTATTTCTTCAACCTCAGCTCTTAAATATTTGGCCTGATCCGCAGTTATAAGGCACCTATTTTCGGTTTGATTGACAAAGTCCTTGGTTTCATTAAGCTGGTCATTAGCTTTAGCGTCATTTCCTGTTCTAAGGTATAAAAGTACACAGTTGATTTGTGCTTTAAGGGGCTTTTTAATATATCCTTTTACTCCAGATTGGTCCACAAACGTGGATACAACCGGATATCCTGCGTTTATCCAGGCAGGAATGGCGCCCTGCATATTGTAGATATTCGTGTACCCATTTTCTACCAGCAACTTACTTGCATTGGTGCTTCTGCCTTCGGTAAGACAATAAACAATTACCGGCATGTCCTTAGGCACTTCATTTATTCTTGCTGGCAAAAGAGATTTATTAGGTAAAGCTACAGGGTCATGCGCTGGTACATTCTTATATGGTATCAACGTTGCCCCTTTGATGTGAGCAGCGTGATATTCGGCCGGGGTGCGTACATCAAGAATGAAAGCGTTGCATCCTTTTATCATTTTATACGCCTGGCTGACACTTATATTAGTATATCCTGCTTGATTATTTTCTGCCGCTGCTATGCCTGGAGCAATTAGAAAAACTGCAAAAAGGGCTGCAACAAGGTAAGATAAATAGCGTTTATTCAGAAAAACTCCTCCCAACTATTACAGATATTCCCAGATTTTTCAATATTAAAAACCTGAAATTTAGACTAATTTATATAAACATTTTAATTATTATCAAAATCCGGATTTGGAGCCAATGCCCAGAAGTATTAATTTTTGTCTTTATTATACAAATTCTACTCTATTTTAAACTGGTTTTTCTCTTATCGTATAATAAATCGGTACAAAAAAGTAAAGTCCCAAAATCTGGATTTCAATAAATATATGATGTATTAATAAAATATATAAGCTGTTAGGAATTATTTTTTCAGACAAAAACTCTTGCTTTATGTATAATTTATTTGGATTTCTGTTCTAATAATTTGACTATATAAAGTCAATTAGTAAAAATTTTTACTCAAATATATGGACTTTTTACGAAAATTTCAGATTCATAACAATATTCATAATTTTTGAATTATATAAAAACCTATGAAAATAGATAACAGGAATCTGAAACATTAAAATATCAGGTAATGAGACTGCAAAATAAGTAAACAAAAAGAAAAACAAAAGTAAAAAAATAAAATGTAAAAAAAGCTAAAGGATTTAATTCAGCATGAAAATTTACAATTTTCATTTGTTTGAGCCTATTATTTGAAGAATTTCATGTTCGTTTTTTATTCTTTTTTACAATTTTACATTTCGAATCTTGTCATAACTCCGTGAAGTTCGTCGGTTGG
>CAZFNE010000394.1:0-3140 GCA_964520335.1 uncultured Methanosarcinales archaeon
CAAGGTCATCAGGATGAACTATATCCCCATACAAAATCCTGTTGGAGGTAAAATCCTCAACTGCGTAACCTAAGCGAGTTATATTCTCAGAGACAAAAACTGCAGGCCATCTGGGTTCGTATTTCCACAAAAATACAATTACAGGGCTTGTATGAATAACTTTCTCCATTTCTTCTTTAAGCTGATTGGAATATTCTAGCTTTCGAGCGTATTCAAGGAGGGCATTTTCTGCTTCGCGGCGCTGGGTAGTAACCCTATCAAGAGCTTGCCGCGTTTCTTCTATTCCATCAGTTAAAAGCTTAAAGTCTCCCTGGCCCTGTACATCAATCTGTCTTTTGAAGTTTCCTTTTTGAAAAGCTGTAAGCACTGCATTTGAGTCGTCGATTATCCGGTTCAAGGTTTCCGAAAAGGAATCAAGGGTATCTCCAAGTTCTTTAAACTCTCCCTGGACTTCTAAGTTAACCCGCTCTTTCAATTTTCCTTCAGCTAGGGCATTTGTTACTCTTATGGTTTCTCTTATAGGAACAATAACAGCTTTAAGAATTTCATTCAAGCCTGTAGGGATTTCTTTAAAATCTGTTCCCACATTGGTATCAGCTCTAACATCCAGCCTTCCCTTTACTGCATCCTGGGCTATGCTTTTGAAATCCTCTACAATTTCATCTATGGGTTTTGTAATTGAACGTGCAATCATGTAAGCGAGCCCGGCCATAAAGAAAATGGAAATTGCAGAGATTATGAGGAGCTTATTTCGAAGGTCAATTACTCCTGCAAGCATTTCCTCTTTTGGGATCACAAGAATAAATGCGGAATTACCAGTCCTTACAGGTTCATAAAACATTACAACAGTTTTACCTGTAGTCGGATCCTCAACCTCAATATTTCCTCCTATTCCTCTCTTAATATCATCTGCAGCATTCCTGATCTTTTCCGAATCAAAATCGTAAAGGCTCTTTTTTCCTATCCATTCCTTGTTAGTAGGGTGAGAGAGCAAGATGCCTGAATTGCTTACCATAAAGGCATATCCTGTATCAAAAGTCCGGACATCACTTACCACATCGTCAACGTACTTTAAAGGGACATCTACTCCCCCTATTCCAACGAATTTCTGGTTCTTGAAAATAGGGGAGACATGGCTTACCATGAATATGCCTTCATAAAAATAAGGCTCTGTTAGAATATCTTCTTCTCTCACTTTAGGTAACTGGTAATAATCTGAGGAATTATAGTGCATTAAAGGGGCGACTACAACTTTGCCCCCAATCCTGTTACAATAAGGGACGAACCTTCCGGTTGAATCATGTCCTGGAAGATTGACGTGATCCTTATCCCTACCATCAAAAGCATTGGGTTCATAGCCCACATACACTCCTATTAAATTGGGGTTTTTCTCAAGGATATTTTCAAGGACATTAATTACTTCAGTCCTATTTTGAGCTTCATAATCTTCCATAGTAAGGGCCAGGGTCTTTGCAATAGCCCTATCGGCTTTCATGTCCGCATCAAACTGGTTTGCATAGCTACTTGCCATTTCAATAGATTTTTGATAGGCCAGTGCTTCTTCCTGAGAAGTTACAGTATTAATAATTATAGCCGTAGCTCCAGCCAGTACAAAAAAGATTCCAACAACTATATAGATAACCAGCTTTGATTTCAGGGGGACATTTTTAAACTTCATAAGAAGCTCCAGCCAGTTACTTCAAGAGTATGAGGGGAAGGAAATTATTGCGTAAAGATCAGGATAAGAGAGTTTTTAAACATCAGCTGCATGCCTGGACTGTTTTTTATAAGTCATAAAAAGTTCTCTGCCCCAGTTAAGGGCACTCTCATCAAAACTCATTACTTTTCTATGGTCATATTTTCCTTGCTTATCGAAAAGACAGAGATACATGAATTTCTCGGTAACAGCAATAGTTGGCAGTTGCAGGTTTCCTTCGCAAACTTCAACAACAACATTTTTGGAGTTAAGCAGGATTTTGAGTTCAGAATTGCTTTCATCCTTTAATCTAGAAAATACAGCCTCAGTAAGCACTATTTCCATTTCAGTTCCACTTTCTGCAAGCCTGGAATAAAGAGAAGGATAAAGAGGATGATAATAAGAAAGGGAACTCAGGATATGTCGGGATTTGATCAGATTTTCTGTAAATTCTCTAGGAAGATCAAAAAGATGGTTTAAATCAGGCTCAATTACCATGCATTCCCCAAGTTCTCCAAGTCGCATAAATAGGTCATTGGAAATTACACCTGTATCCCGGCTGCCCCAGTAATCTTTATTTTCTTCAATGACTTCAAGGGTATTCAGGAGAGGAAGCATGTTTCCTACAATAAGCCTCCCAATCTCGGAAAGCAAGTAATTGTTCCCATTCTGGTTTATAAGGCCTTGCTTCATAAGTATTTTAATCTGGGGCATCATTGCTTTCGAAGTCACATTTAAAGAGGTTTTTATTTGCTCAATATCCCTTGGTCCTTCCATAAGAAGAAGAAGAAGGTTTTTTCTTTTTTCAGAAAGCCATATAGTATCGCATAATGAGGAACTCATTTATGTCCTATATTATAAGAAACTCTTTTATTAAAAGATTATGTTAGATATAGATATATTTAATCTGGAATATGTTAGTAAGAAATTTTTACCAAAGAAAAAATTGAAGTTCACTATTTAATGGGGTTAAAAAATTTAAACAAAACAAAAAATCTTTTTTCTTTAGAATTTACAGTTCAGACTCTCTTTTCCTTAAAAGTTTTGAAACGGCCATGCAGGTTGGGCTATATATTATTCAAAACTATAATTAATCAGTTAGAAACGAAAACAAACCTAACAAAGGCAAATTGTCTAAAGAGGGTCCTTTCTTTAAGAAGACTATCTCCAAAAATGGCACTAAAAACGGGAATCATCGGGAATCGATCAGGAGATTGTTGGTTTAGAATGGCGATAAAAACGAATTAGAACCTCAAAATTTCTAAAGAAAGGACGAAGATTTAGAATTAAAAAGAAAATATTGCATCCATCAAGAAAGAGTTAGTTTAGGAAATCTGGGAGCCCTGTTTATTTTGTATCATATTGCATCCAATAATATAAAAATAAGCAGTAGAAGGTAAACAGGGCTCCGAATTCCAGAAAAAACTTGAGAACAGAACAAATC
>CAZFNE010000395.1:0-3123 GCA_964520335.1 uncultured Methanosarcinales archaeon
GGATTCGTAATGGAGATGATGTAATGCTTTTCATTGCCGAGCACGAATTGGGGCATGCATTAGGATTAGATCATAGCAATGATAAGGAGGATATTATGTATCCAACTTACTTACATATCGGTAATATAAGCCCCAAGCTCCTGAATAAATATGATAATTTATTTTATATAGCTATTACAGTTTTTGTTTTCCTCTTTGTAAGCTGGCTGCTTAAAGGTACAAAGAAACGATGATAACCTGTTTTTCTAAATTTTGACTTGAGCATCGGGAATCTTTTATTAAAGCTAAACCATTAAAATTATTTGGGCCCGCAACTTTTAAATATTTTTAAATATGTATTCATAATGCAATTCCCATATACACGCAAGTGCGGCAAATATACCTCCCAACAGGGTGGGTTGCATGTATCCCACCCTTACGCTTTTTCATAAAACGTCAGGATTAGAACTCAAATTGCACTAGGCTATCCTACCCAAAAGGATGGGGGCATTCGTAACCCTCTGCGCTCCCATTGTAATGATAAGTTTATTCTTCTCAATGTTTCCTGCAAAATTTTCATATTTCTGCATATTCCTGCAAGCCATATCCAATTTAATAAAGCTGCAGAAAAATATGCAGAAAAATACCTTCCAGGCCTAAAACGATTTAAGCTTCTAAATGGGGCTTTTTCGTGCTTACATACCATATTCCCTAAAATAAGGCTTTTCTTCACGGTCTTTTTCTCAATTCAAGCCCGCTGAAAATATAATAGACCCGATCACAGCAGATAGTTTTTTCTCTGTATTCTAATTGGAATATTTTTTGCTTTTGTCCTATCCTCTGCAATATCCAACAAGAGAAACCTGTGACAATGATTCCCATACCTTTTTTCAGACTCATAACACATTAAGACTACATCCTGAGTAAGAGAATCTAAAATTAGCTTGTCTATCTTTTCTAGAGCCACAGGGTCTGAGAGGATTTTTTCTGAAAACCTGGCTGCATAAGTCTCCCAATCCCTTTCATGTGAGACCTTGTACTCATATAAAATTCCTTCTGAAGGTCCTAAATGCTTGTTGATTCTCATTGTTACACTGACATACTTAGCACTGGGCAATTTAGACTTTTTTAGAAACTGGGAATACTTGCCCAGGTATGTTTGAGAAAGCATGTTGATGCCTACTATTAATTTTCATTTTGGATATTTTTATTTTTAAGCTTTTCAAGCAAATTAGATACTCTTTCTTTTGCCGTCTCTGTCTCCTGAATATTTTTAGTAATAGTAATGTCCAGAATATCCCCTTCTTTGCTTCCTGCAGGCAATAGAAAAAGAGGGATATTAATTTTAATTTTCTCTTCATCCCTTACAAGCAGCACAGCAATATCTTCTTCTATCCTGTCAAGGGTAGCTTTGAAGCATTTCATGAATACCTCTCCAGTTTAGAAATAAGCTTTCCATTATTATTGTAAAGATATGCCGTATCTCCATCATTATTCCAGATAGGATAGTCCAGTTGCATATAAAGCTCATTAGCTGAATCTGTTCCTTTTGCAGAATAAACAGCTACCTCAGACCCTGAATCCAGAGTATAGGAAGGGAAGGTATAGCTATGTTTACTGGCTTCATCTTCTATTTTCCACGCTTTCAAAGAGACCGGAGAATCCCCATTATTTGAAATCTTAACCCACTCATTCTCCAGATTCAAATCACTGATATATAAAGTGGATTTACTTAAATCTGCGGATTCTAATCCTTCAGTTTTTGTTTCTTCAGCACGTTCAGCAGTTACTGAAGTTGTAGAACTATAGGCTCCATCCCCATCGGAAGTCTCCTTCGTTCCTGTTTTTCCTGGTGTTCCTGCTGATGTTCCTGTTTTCTCAGTAGTTACGCTATAAGTAAGGCCATTGGTTGTGATTGTAATTGTTCCGTCCAGATCAGTCCTGAAAACCCTTGAAACTTTCTGTAATCTTTCCAGGACTTCAGCATGAGGATGGCCATAATCATTTCCAGCCCCAACTTCAATAACACTAACTTCAGGGCTTACAGCCGTAATAAAGGATTCTCCACTGCCTGAAGTACTTGCATGGTGCCCTACTTTCAGGATATTTGAATCTAAATTATCCCCGGCCTTCATAATTCTTTCTTCAGTCTCAAGCCCTGCGTCTCCCATAAGCAGGAAAGAAACTTCTCCATAACTTATTTTAAGGACAATGGAATTTTCATTCAATTCGTCTGAGTATTGAGAATCAGGATTTAAGATCTCTATGTTAAGGGCAGAATCCAGTTCAATTTTCTCCCCTTTTTTAGCTACTTGAAAAGGAATATTTTTTCCGTCAATGGTAGTCAGCATGTTTTCATATGTCTTTGAAGTATGAGGATACCCGCTGTCAATAAAATTCTCAACAGGAAATTCATTAAGAATTGTTTCCATTCCTCCTATGTGATCGGAATGAGGATGAGTTGCAACTACATAATTAAGCCTGGAAATTCCCCTAGCATGCAGATATTCTGCAATATTTTTGCCCTGATCCTGTTCTGCAGCATCTATTAATATTGCTTTTCCATTGAATTCGAGAAGAGCAGAATCTGCCTGCCCGACATCCAGAAAATGAACTGTTAAATTTTTGCCGGTAAGGGATTCAATTATTTCGGTATTCTGTTCTGATCCTGCTTGTTCAGCCCGAACCTGGCCTTCAGTCAGGTTTATTTCTCCAACCTGCTGCTGGGCTGGCTGTTTAGAAGCAGAGTCATCTTTTGTTAATAAAATTATTCCGCCAACTATAACTAGAAAGATTATTAAACCAAGAATCCAGCGCGTTTGGCTGTTTCCAGAGGATTTCCCAGGTTTTTCCAATTAAAATCACACCACACTTTTTATTAAATAATATATGTGGCCTTTATATTAAGAGGCTATCCCAAAACCTATTTTTTCTTATACGTTTTGTTTTTTGAAAATTAATTTCATAATCAGAGACTTAGATAATAATTTGAAATACAAAATCAAGAGAACTAATTTTGGGTTTTGGGATTATCTCTAACTTATATTTCTTTATGTTAACTCATTTTTGGCGTTTAATCGATATTATTCATTAACTGATTTTATCTATTAACAAAAGTACTCGATTCCAACAGATTAAGAATCA
>CAZFNE010000396.1:0-3117 GCA_964520335.1 uncultured Methanosarcinales archaeon
TCATTCCGGCCTTTCGAGCCGAAGACTCGGGTTCGAATCCCGACCGGAGCACTAAATAAATTTTAAATTTTCCTATACAATTTTTGTAATATTTCAGCACTCTTTTCATTTCACTTTTTTCATTTATATCTCATATTTTTTAGATTTTTTATCTTGCTGAATATAGAGTAAAGTTTTATATCAATTTGATTTTTTTTATAAATTTTATATAAAATTTATATAGTTTTTAAATTTTTTAATTCTTTATTTTGTTTCCATTTAACCGATTATACTCATATTTTATGTTAGCAGTCGTTCTTTCAATCTTTCTTTAAGATAAGGTCGTGAAATTTCTTTATTTCCTGAATCTTTTCAAGGTTTTGTTCTTCGTCAAGTATTCCTGCAGTATTCAGGGAATCAAGCACATTTTTAGCCTCCTTGCCTGAAGCTTGCAAGCCCTGCTCCTGCGTAAGCAGCCTGAGAGTTTCAAGTGACCAGGCTATCTGCACAAGCACGCTTTTCAAACCATATTGAGAAACTGCAACCCCCATATTTTCAAGAGCCTGGATTGTGGCCTTTACATATGCATCTTCCTTTTCCCGTGCAGCAGCATTACCCAGGTCTTCGAGAATAACCGCAGCTTCAAGACAACTTATTTCCATTACCTTTCCGGCTGAAGTCACTCCTATTTGCCCAAGCAGGTTTATAGAAACAAGGCCTGCTTCGGGGAGCCCTTTTTCCATCGCTTTAAAGGTTATCCGCATAAGGTAGATTTCGCACAGGCTTGCCAGGGTTTCCATATTCTGGTTTGCAAAGGCTTTTCCGCAGTTCCCAATTGCTTCAGCTGCCCCCTTAGTTGCTTCATGCAATTTGTCTGTTGCAAATTCCAGGGCAAGGTTCCCGATAATTGACGAGGCTTTAACAGCAAGAGCTTCTCTTTTTTGATCCGCGGCTTCTACAGCGATTTCTTTTAAAGCATCACATGATGCAACACATGGCTCTTCAATTCGTTTTTCTGCAGCTACTCTTCCTATATCCCCTATCGAAATAGTCAGGGCTTTTGCGTCGACTTCGTTTTCTGGAGTAGGCCTCAGGTGAATCAGGCTTATTGCAAAATTTTTTATTTTCCCAATAGCTTCAGAGGTCCCCCTTGAATCCTCATTATAAACCTTTATAAATCCTTCTTCGATCGCTCTAACTTCATCAAGCTCATTTTCTCCAACTGAAGACACATCATCCCCCCAAATAAGACTTTGATACCTATATCCTTTTATGTCTTTACTCCAGATCAGTTTTCCTATCAAAAATTAATTCCTGAAAACTCTTTTCCCTCTTCTTGATAATTTTATTTAAAAATTAGATTAAATTAAGCTTAATAACACTTGATAATACTCCCTAAAATTTGAAAATCTTGTTAATTCGGGAATGTTTTTATTAAATAACGAATATAAATTATAAATAGCATTCCGCAGATTGATTATATACGATGAATCTATCAATTTCAGGGAATTGAATAGAATAATAGACGAAGTCAAATCAGGCAAATTTAGAAAATTAAAGCCATTTGTAAGCATAAAATAATCTTGAGAATGCATCTGATACGCAAATTAACGGGATTAAAACCGGGGAATAGTTATGGAAAGTCAAGACCTTACAGATCTGGATCTGCCTATGAAAATTAAGTTTCCTGACTTAGCAGCTTCAGATAAAACAAATCTTGAAATAATTCTTGGAAAGCGAAGATCTCTAAGGAAATATACTGAAAAAGGATTCTCGGAACTAGTGATTTCCCGTTTTTTGTGGACAGCCCAGGGAATCAGTTCAAAAGAAGGCCTCAGGACAGCGCCTTCAGCAGGCGCAATATATCCGCTTGAAATTCATGTTATTGCTGGAATAAACAATGGGATTGGGCCAGGAGTTTACAGGTATGATCCCGAAGAAAATGCTCTCAATCAGGAAATCCAGGGAGATATAAGAGTTCGATTATCAGAAGCGGCCCTTTTCCAGCCTATGATAAGAGAGGCTCCGATTTCTCTGGTAATTACTGCAATATATGCTCGAATTACAGGCAGGTATGGGAAGAGAGGAATTAGATATACCTATATGGAAGCAGGCCATGTTGCTCAGAACGTATATCTTTTAGGGGTAGAATTGGGCATAGGAACGTGCGCAATCGGAGCTTTTGATGATGAAGAGGTAAGAAAAGTGCTTAAATTGCCGGCAAACGAAGAGCCTCTTTATATTCTTCCTCTTGGATACGTATAAAAAATATTAGGCTTAATACTTTTAAAGGAGTACAGTTTTAAAGACCTGCTTTTCAAGTTCAGAACTTTTTTAAAATTTTAGGCTATAGTTTTCTTAAGCTGAATCACTTAAATTATCGAATTTAAATATTTCTTCGCTTCTCAGGGCTAAGCCGTGAGTTTTTTCTAACGAGCTTGTCCTCTGAGAACTCGTAAATTGCAAGCTCGCCTGTAGAAAATCTAATTTCTGTTATCTCCTCATCTGAAATGCCTTCGATATACTTGACAAGAGCTCTTAGACTGCTCTGGTGAGCACAAATAAGAACATTTTTTCCTTCTTTGACGGCAGGCAGGATTTTTTGCTCGAAATAAGGAACTGAACGTTCGTAAACAGCTTTGAGGCTTTCTCCTTCAGGTGGCCCGGGCTCAAAGCTCCATCTCCAGGCAGAAATTTTTTCTTCTCCGTATTTTTCTTCCATTTTCTCTTTCTTTTTTCCCTGAAGCTTTCCATAATAGCGTTCATTTAAAGCAGGTGTGCAATAGATGGGAATGAGTTCTTTTCCGAGTTTTTCGGGATAGGAGTACCACTCTGCTTCTACTTTGCTTTCAAGTTTTTCTTCTTCGCTTTTCCCGGGTTTTTCCCTATTTTCCGTAACAACTTTCTTTTCTTCATGGATTATAACGCCTGTTTTTTCCTGTAGGGAAAGTATGATAAAAAGAGTTTCCTGGGTGCGAACAAGGTTTGAGGCAAAAGCCATATCCAGCTTAATATTTTTAAGCTCATCTGCGCATTCCAGAGCCTCTTCTATCCCTCTCCTGCTAAGAGGAATATCTATCCAGCCTGAGAGCCTTTCAGCAGGTTTTAAGCCTGGCTCTCCATGTCTTACGAGTATCA
>CAZFNE010000397.1:0-3058 GCA_964520335.1 uncultured Methanosarcinales archaeon
ATCATAATTGTAAACTTCTTATGAAGATTTCCTGGGGTTACTTCTTTTTTTCTCAAGAAGTGCCCATAATTTCTCGCATTCGTCAGCAGTTAACCCAATTTCGTTAATCAGGTATTTTTCTGTCTTTTCATTTTTTTGTGTATCTTTTATCAAACGGCTTATTGTATCCCTGTGATGCCCTGTTATCCTTTCGATACTCCTTATCCCATTTCTTTCAAGAAAAAGCCGGTATATTAGTTTTATTTCGTCCCCGGACAGATGTTTGCGATAAATTGCCGTACCAATGGTGTCCATGAAAAATTTGCCACAGTGCTTACAGTAATACCTCTGGTGACCTGTTTTATATTTTCCACGTTTTATGATATCCTTTCCTTCGGTCTTAAGGTAATACTCACAATCTGGATTTGGACATATTATTTCATATGTATCGTCAACTGGCATAATTAAACCAATAAGTTATTGTCTTACTGATATATTTATTTTACTCAGTTAAACCCAAGAATTTGGAACAATTTTTAAAAAAATGGAATCTTGAAGCTTAAAATTTGAATTAAACAGAAGTCTTTTAGAAAATCTCATCGTAAACTTGCTAATTAGTTTATGCAAAAACTAGGAAAATATTATTTACAAGAAATATTTTTAGCATTTGTAATCATTTATAAATTTGTTATGATATTACAAAAATAATAACCAATAAATGGTTACTTGATTATATGCAAAAAGTTTAGTTATAGATAGTGATTTCTAGTTCGAAACTCCCATTATTTATACGTTGAAACAAATAATTATAATGTACAGACGGGAAGTAGAAGGAATAGGAGCTTTCTAAAAAGTTACCCTTTCTTCAAATAAATTCATAAAAACGTCAGATATGAGCCAAAAACAGATTTGGCTAAAAAAAGCTTTATTCAGCTTCTTTATTCCTTTTCGAAATGAACAAAGTTAGGTTTATACCTAAAGAAACTTGCAAATTAACATTAAGCTCATAAACAGGGAGAGGCCTATGAGAATTCTTGTACTTTATTCAGGCGAACTTGGGAGAAAAGTTATAAATAATCTTATTAATCCTGGAAATTTCTGTGTATCCTGCGGCGAACTCTGCAACCAATGCAGACAGGCAAGAAAATCTTATGCAAATCTTATAGTAGGAATTTATGAATTCCCTCAGGATTTGCCCACATTTATAGAAGAACCTATGCAATTCATGCCTGCAAATCTTCCAGAAACTGACCTTATACTTGCCATTGGAATCCATCCTGATCTGCTTGCAGCCCTGCCAGATGTCGTAAAGAGTACAAAGGCAAAAGCCGTTATTGCGCCTGCTGAGGACTCAAAGAAAACTCCTGCAGGCGTGCTTGAACAGCTCAGGAAAGAACTTGAAGGCATCGGGGTTGAGTTTGAAGGGCCAAAACCTTTCTGCGCCCTGGAGAAAACTGGAAAACCCTTTATAGACGAATTTGTTGACCTTGGATTCGGAAAACCTGTACTCAGAATTGAGATGAGCCCTGATGGAAAAATGTTTATTGGGGCTGGTGTCCTCAGGGATGCGCCTTGCGGTTCTACCTGGTTTGTGGCAAAGAAACTTGGCTGGACTGATGTCTCCGGATATAAAGAAACGATCTCAGGCGCACATCACTCTTATCCCTGCACCGCAAGTATGGATAAAGACCCTCAGCTTGGAGATACTATCCTCCATAAGGCAGGATATATCATTAGGGAAGCAGTTGAAGACGGGATGGAATGTTCAAAAAAAGAAAAAGCCAGGCTAATTGCATCCAGTAGAGATGAAATCTCAATTTCAAGCTTTTAAACTAATTTTCAGGATTTCTAATAGGCAAATTAGTGAAAACCTATAAAAGTGAGTAAATCTTCACTTTCCTCCCTTTTCCTATAAAAATATCCTGAGAAGAAAATGGGAATTACAAAAGTTTAATGAAGTTCTATTATAAACAGTTAAAATCAGAATATAGAATGTAAAAAACTAGTGGTAAATGGCTTGCTATTTAATATCACTTCTGAGAATTTTAGGACTTTATATCTATTTTAACAAAAATTAATATACAAATTCTAAAACTTGAGTCCTGGTTTAAATTAAAAGGTAATTTTAGGTTGATTTTCCCGGGAAACTTTCCGGAAAAAAGATTGCTCTCAGTTTATTCCTGAGAGTTTTCAATCCCTGTTTTTTATCCGCAGTTAACTATTTTGTTGTTGCCTATATTCATGTTTGATTCTTGCGTATTCAGGTGTACAATAGCAGGAGCTGCAAGGTCATGGAAATAGTTCCCAGTAGCCTGTATATTTGAGAGGGTTCCCTGCAATTCCAGGCCTGCATATCCTCCGCCAGATGTAGTGCACTCGTTGTTTATCATTTTTCCATTAGTAACGCTATCGAACCTGACTGAAGAGTTGGTCCTGTTAATAAATTTACAATTCTTAACTGTAATACCGGTTACGTGATAGGCATATACTCCATCATGTCCGCATTTATTCACAGTCACTGTGTCAATAACTATGTTGCTGGACTTCGAAATGAGCATTGCATCGTTGCATCCGTTCTTGAAAGTAACGTTTTTGATCGTAAGCCCGTTTACACCAACAAATGTTGCCATATTATAGCAGGACGTCCCAAGCCTTACACTCGAATAATAGTCTGACTGGCTCCCGTCTACAATAATGCCTTTAATTGTAATCCCGCTTGAAGAACCTCTAGCCATCAGCATAGCCTTCTTTTCTGATATGCTGGCTCCACGGCCACCCCAGACAGGCAAATTAGGGGCGAGTTTAATTACTGTACCGGAATCTCCTTCAAGGGTGGTATCGCTGCCAATGCGAAGAGAGTCGCCGATCTCGTATGTGAACGGACCTTTAAGATGGACAGTTGTGCCTGGACTGTTTGCAGCCTTCTCAAGAGCCTGGTTAATCTGGACGTGATCATCATTTCCATCGCATTTGTAGTCTCCACTTCCGTCTCCGGCTACAGTTATTGTCTTTTCATTCTGATTTTGTCCGCTCTCGCCACCTAATACATTTGGTACGGTTGTTAAAATAAGGCATGTTA
>CAZFNE010000398.1:0-3053 GCA_964520335.1 uncultured Methanosarcinales archaeon
ACTTCTATAGTTATTTTGTAATGATTTATCCTGTTATATCTATTTAAAATTTCCTTATTTTTAGCCCAATTATCCTTTTTATTGGACAATTTATTTATATCTCTTCAAAATAACTATGTATTTATATAGTGGTTTTTACCATACTTTTCTTATTATCATAAAGCAACCTTAACAGTAAAGGAAGGGGAAATAGCTTTTTGAACCAAGAATGTTCTGAAGAATCAGGCGAATCGGATCGTGACCGTAGTTTCTTGTGTTTTTTTGGATTGCATAGCTGGAAACAGAAAAGTGGAGCCCTGTGTTTCTTACCAAAAGTGCTCCAAAAGCGTTATGAATGCACACGTTGTGGGAAATACAAGGTGATTTTCGAAAGGGAGAAAAGCCAGTATAGGCTTTCTGCTGGTAGATATTGATTCGCACGAAAAAAACCTTTAATTTTTCTTATTTTTCATATTTCTTCTTAATTTTAATTTCTTTTAGCTCTTTTAAACCCTTTTAAACTCCTTTTAGCTCCTTTTAGCTCCTTCAGCTTCTTTTATCTTATCTCTGCTTGATTTTTCCGTAGATATCTTCATAATTATTTTTATCAGGATTTTCTGGAGCTTGTGCCCTTCAATATCATTTATTTTTTATTGCTTCGTAAACTTAATCTATTTGAACTTTATTTGTTAGAGCTATGAAAAGAATTGTGATTCTGGATTATGGGCTTGGAAACCTCCGAAGTGTTCAAAAGGGACTGGAACACGTCGGCGCAAGTCCTGTAATTTCCGGAGATCCTGAAGAGATCCTTGCAGCAGATGGAATAATTCTGCCTGGGGTTGGAGCTTTTGGAGATGCAATGAAATGCCTCATTCCCCTTAAAGAGACAATTAAAGAGTATATCGGTTCAGGAAAACCGATGCTTGGAATCTGCCTTGGGCAGCAGGTTCTTATGAGCTCTTCCGAAGAAGGGAGACTGACTGATGGACTTGACCTCATCTCAGGGAAAGTGCTGCGCTTTCCAAAATCTGAATTAAAAGTGCCTCATATGGGCTGGAATAACATTAAAATTAAACAGGACCATCCCCTCTTTGAAGGCATTCCTGAAGATTCCTTTGTATATTTTGTTCACTCATATTATGTGGAAACCACTCCCCAAAATACCCTTGCAGCATGCAATTACGGGCTTGAGTTTTCAGCTTCTGTAGTAAATTCCAAAGGAAATGTAATGGGCACCCAGTTCCACCCGGAAAAAAGCGGGGCTACCGGATTAAAAATCCTGAAAAACTTTGCTGAAATGTGCTGATGGGTCTGAAAAATCTTTTCAGCACCTTAATTTTGAACCAAGCTCTATTCCGTTTATTCTTAACCTAATTTTAAAGCTCTGTGATCTGTAAATATATTTACTAAATAGATTTAGTCAGTATATTAAGTCACATTTATTGAAGTAGATTATTGAAAGCAAATAGATCAGCAAAATCTTGATTAATATTAATACAGTCTTGATTATTCGGATAATTAATTTGATGACCGTTGATTTAAAATTTAAGTACAATTTTCCTGCCCCTCCCCCTCATCAGGGCAGAGACAACTGTAAAGGATGGTTATTATGGATATAGAAGGCTATGCAAAAAGAGCTCTTAGAAAAAATCCTTCAGATGAAACAGGCCTTAAAAACCAGCTGGCTTCAAGAATTCTTGAAATTAAGAACATAAGCCCTGAAAGAGCTCAGGAAATTGCAACTGCAGTCATTTGCGAGGCGAAAGCAACCCTGGATCTGGAAGGTGATGTGCTGAGCCCTACTTACTCAGGAGTCTCCATGGGAGAGTTCGGGGTAGGTTCAAGAGGTACAGGGGATTTTTATGTACATGCCAAGCTTGGAGAGGTCATTGGCCAGACAGGAGCAGTTGTTGACAGTTCCCAGCTTGATGACTCAGGAGTCGTCAAAATAGGGGACGAATACCTTGTAGTTACAATCGATGGAATTCATTCCCGACTCAGTGATTTTCCTTTCCTTTCAGGTTTCCATGTAGCCAGGGCAGCCTTGCGTGACATCTACTCCATGGGAGCCAGGCCTCTTGCAATGCTTTCTGACATCCATATTGCAGACGATGGGGATGTTGCAAAAATATTTGACCATATTGCAGGAATAACCACAGTCTCCGAACTTACAGGGATTCCCCTTATAACAGGCAGCACCCTTCGGATTGGTGGAGATATGGTTATAGGAGAAAGGATGACAGGAGGAGTCGGAGCCGTAGGAGTAACTTCTTCCCTTACTTCAAGAAACAAAACCCAGGCAGGGGACCTCATCCTTATGACAGAAGGGGCAGGCGGAGGCACAGTTTCTACGACAGCGCTTTACTATGGGATGCACGATGTTGTAGAAGAAACGATTAACATACGCTTCCTTGAAGCCTGCGAAGCTCTCCTGCAGTCGGACCTTTATAAAAAGGTCCATTCAATGACTGATGTGACCAACGGTGGGATTCGAGGCGATGCGCGGGAAATCTCAAAAACTGCAGGTGTAAAACTTATTTTTGAAGAAGAAAAGATAAGAGCCCTTGTAAACCCAAAAGTTCTCTCCATGCTCGAATCTTTAAAAATTGATTACCTTGGAGTCTCCCTTGATGCCCTGCTTGTAATTGTCCCTCCTGAATACGCTGATGATGTCCTTGACACAGTAAGGGCTATTGGGGTTGAAATCAGTGTAATAGGCCGTGTAGAAGAAGGAAGTGGAGCTGAAATCCTCATAAATGGAGAGTGCAGGGACTTTGCCCCAAGATTCAGGGAATCTGCTTATACTCCTGTAAAAAAGGTTCATGGCGAAGAAAACCCCAGGAATTTTGAAGAAATGAGAGAGGCTATTGATAAAGCAGCCTGTGAAGCTATTGAGAAAAAGCAAAAGGTTCTTGAAAGAATAAGGATGGAAAAGCTCTAAGCCAGTAAAAAAGGAACAAAGGCAATACAAAGTAGAGAAAAAGTAAAAAGTATTGGGAAAAAGAAAATAGGACCTAATTCTTCCTTTTTCTGCTTTCTTTTGTCCAATCTCTTTTTTGATTCTTTATTTCTTT
>CAZFNE010000399.1:0-3034 GCA_964520335.1 uncultured Methanosarcinales archaeon
TTTTATTTATTACTTATAGATTTACATATTTTTTTGAATTTTTTGCAACGGAACCTTAATTTTCACATATGTATTGGTTTTTGTATTCCATATACTCTGGAATGGGTCTGAGCTCAAACACATAGTTCTAATTAGCCGATATCAAAAATGTTCTTTGAGTGGACAAATTAGCCTGAAGTTTAGAATTTTCCTTGCGCTTTGAGGCTATAATGGTTACCTTCATGTGTCAATTCTTTGGGAATGAGAATGATATACTTTCCAATTGTGAATGTTTTAAATAATTCTGTACAAAAGCCAGATTTTTTGCAATGGAACCCGTTTTTTTCATAAATTTTCTTTATCTCTCCTATACAGGTTAAACTTTGTGCAGATAGCCACGGAAGCCCAGATTGTAGATGCAGGGATGAAGGTTTTCAGAAATCCTATTAACGTGAATTGGAGGTAATTGGTCATTCCTGTTGTTTTAAACCAAATATCAAGAATAAAGCTAGATAACCCGAGTAACAGTAGTGCGATAAATACCCTTGTAGCTCTCTGTGCTACAGTTCCGGTGTCATCTGGGATCCCTTTTCGTACAATCAGGACATATCCAACATTCGTGCCAAGGAAAATCCCTGCTGCATCGGCACTTATCAGGGATGAGACTATGAAAATAATAGGAACAATGAACATAAAGAAGTAAAAAAGCAAATTTTGGCGTCTGAAAGCAAGTTCAAAACTCTCTTTTTTGAAAAAATCATCTTTCAGAGAACTTTTGAGAAAACGCGTAAAAACAAAAAGAATAACTAACCCTACTATAACACCACCCAGTACGTCTTCTATGAAATGCCTGCCCAGATATACTCTTGAAAAAGCTATAACTACTATCATAAAAGGAGTGAACATTGCGAGTATCCTGCTTTTAAAAATGACGGCGCATCCTCCCCAGAATGCCGTTGTAAGCGCTGTGTGCCCGGAGGGAAAACCAAAAGGCGAATAGGTAAAAGCTTCTTGAAGGCGAAATGCTTTAAGGATCTGGTGATCAGGAAGAGCAAAAATTCCTCCAGGCCCATCTCCTTTAAAACGTGATGTATTTTTTATTCCATATTCCAAATTGTGAACCCTATTATCTACAAAATCAGGCCTCGGAAATGCGACAAGAATTTTTAGGATTTCGGTGACCAATCCTGTCCATAACAATAACTGAAAAAGAAGAAAGCCCTTTCTAAAATCAATACCAAAAGTAATTGTAATTACAAGGGCAGCTAAAAAAACGGAAGATCCCATTGCAGTTATTATAATCATTAAAAATGTAAACCATGGGGTTCCAAGGGATTGAAGGTAGATTATGGGTTCGGTCTGGAACATTTGTATTGCTCCCAGAAAGGGCGATTTTTTGAATTGAGGCTTTGCAATTTTCCACAAAATTCCTTTGTTTCCAATAACATTTGACATATAGAATCTTTTTCCAGAAAAATTATGCGTAATTACAGTTGTTTTACTCTAAAAACTACCGTATGGCTAATAATGAAAGAAAAGTATCCAGTTTCAGGTTTTACAAGGGACAAAGAATCCATTTATGTAAATGGAATACGTATCCTTGTCCCTGCAAAATATAAAAGCGGCAAGATGAGTGGCTAAACCATGAATCTGAAGAGCATTAAGGAAATTATTTTCCTCATTCTTTTTCTTGGTAGTTCCCTTTTTTACTTAATTGAGAGGAGATGGGAGTATATGACCCTGGATTTGCGGAGAGGTTGCCAGACATTAAAGTGCGGAATCCTTTACTGTGAAACCTGTTCATGCTCCGGAGATTATGCGGCTTGTGTTGAATTCCGACAGGAGAAAAGGGCAAACCGTCTTAATGGGAGAGAAAGAGCTGGAATAATTTTCTAAGAGAAAAGGGGAGGTTTTCCGGAATTTCCCTTATAAGGTGTTTTAAAGAAAACGGAATTTTCCATCAATTAGAACCTAATATCAAGTTCTGCATTGATTTCTTCAACTGTTTTTTCTGCTTGGAAGAAACGAAAAATTAAACCGTTTCCGCGCTTTGGAACAAAAATTTAGTAAAATATGTGGTTATTAATATCCAGTCGCCAGCTGGTACTGATTTCACTTTAGGATCATACCTTTTGTTCACTCGTTTTCTGTTAAATTAGATGATTTTATTTTGAAATTAACAGGATTTCTAAAAAAAAGTGTTTTTTAATTTAACCTTAAATTTTTTAGTGGAGGAGCTAAGTTAGTCAATAGCTAAGAAAATTGTAGAAGATGGCTATTAACCTAAAATAAGTGTTTTGCTGTAGAAATATAAATTACTTTAATACACTTATTGTTAAATATTCCAAAACACTATACTATTTTTACGTAAAACGGGGAAAAATATGAGTAATAGCTTAAAAAAGAGATGGCTGCTTCTTTTTTTCTTACCCTAACCGCATATTAAATTGGGATATATTTTTGGTAGCAGCTAAAAAATTCGCTACTTCAGGCTATTTTTCCATAATAACGGCATATATCAAGACATTGAAATGCCTCTAAAAAAGAAAGAGGTAATCTCGTCAAAGGAGAATAAAATATGCTTTTGTTAGATATAACAACTTATGAGCCAGGAAAAGGCCTGGAATTAATGAAGCTATGGGAACAAGTTGAAAGTATGGACTTTCCAAAAGGGCTGAAAATTATCAATCAATGGTTTGATGCAGGCGGTGGACGTGCCTTTACCTTGTATGATGTAGAGACTATTGAAGATTATATGGCTTACAATTTTCCATTTACTGATATATGCAAGGTTGAAGTCTTTCCTGTAATAGAAGCTAAGGATTTCCAAAGGTTTGCCTCAGGATATATCGAAAAAATGAGGAATATAGGGATTATTTCTGAGGACATATAAAAAAGAGACCTTAGTATAGATTACGGTAGTAAATTAGACCTTATGAGTTAGTAGCTACAAAAACTCTAAGGCCTGATATTTTTTTGTTTAATTCTAACTCATCATACTTTCCTTTCTTTATGGATCCATTTACCATCTTGATACACATAATAGAAATAGACT
>CAZFNE010000400.1:0-3025 GCA_964520335.1 uncultured Methanosarcinales archaeon
CTTCTATTAATATAGATCCATGAAATGGAGAATAAATATATATGTCAGAATGATAATATTGTTTTGGGGGAAAATGAAAAAATTGCCTTATTAAGGCCTAATAATTTTGTATTTGTTTAATTGAATATGTATTTAGTTGAATTTAACACATGAAACATTTATTTAGTAGATTTTACAAAAAGGTTAAGTATCTTATATCAATCCATAAGGACTGTACGTGAGTATGAGAGTTTTAGCTAGCTCTTCTAAGAAAAAATGTTTTCTCTTAATATAAAATTTACTTAAAAGTGATTAAGGTAAAGTGATTAAGGTATACTCTACTAAAGTTTGGCGTTTTTAATTTTTAAAAATGGATCGAGGATAAGTCCAGTTAAAAAATATGGCTGTTCATGTTAACAGTGAGAAAGTATTCTAATTGAGATTTCCAATGATAATAAGGTATGACACATGAAAAAAGATCATTGTGCCCTTGTCCTGGGAGGATATGTCAATGGGTACTCGATAATTCAAGAACTGAGTGAGAATCAGGTAGGAGAGATAATCCTTTTTGCATACTCAAAAGAGCTTGCCTCATATAGCAACAAAATAAAACAATTTACAATTATAGATAAAACGCCTGAAAGTTTGTATAAGGGAATAGAAACTTCATACGCAGTACGAAAAAATAATTATATTCCCTACTGATGATCTGCAGCTTGAAAACTTGCATAAGATACATCCCGAGATAAGTCCTTACTGCTTTTTACCTTTTAAACCTCAAAATCTGCATAATTGCCTTGATAAATATACTCAGTATTCTTATTGCCAGAAACTTGGAATTCCATACCCCAAAACGGTATATTTACAAGCAAAAGAAGATCTGGAAAATATTCATACTCTTCAATTTCCTGTTTTACTAAAACCAAACAAAAGGGAAGATTTGAAGAGAAAAGTTTTCAGGAATATGCAGTTGCACAGTCCGGAGGATCTCGAAAAGGTTGAAAGAAACCTGGAAACCCATTTTAATAACGGGATAAAATTTTTAGCCTCCGAAATTATTCCTGGAGATGAAGATTGCCTATATGCATATGTGGCCTACAGATCCATGAATGGGAAAATCCTTAACGAATGGGTTGGGAAAAAACTGGCTCAATACCCAGATAATTTTGGAGTATTTTCAAGTGCCTCAAACCAGGCTCCTGAAGCAGTAAGAATACAGGGGAGAAAACTCCTTGAAGGTATGGATATAATAGGAATTGCCCAACCCGAATTCAAATTCGACTTCAGGGACAATCAATACAAGCTAATGGAAATAAATTTACGATCAATGATGTGGCACAGAGTAGGAAATTTGTCCGGAGTAAATTTGCAGTACTCACAATATCTTGATGCTCTCGGGCAGGAAGTAAACTACCAGACCCAGGAAAGTAATAAGGATATCCACTTTATTTATCTGAAACATGAAATTATAAACTTTATGCGACGAAAAAAGTATTTCCAGGTTTTTATGAGAAATATCAGAAACTCTGGAGAAACTCATCTCGCAGTTTATGATAAAAAAGATCTGAAACCTTTTTTGAAAGATTGTGTAGATATAGTCATGTCAGTTATTGATAAAGTTTTTAGAACCAGAAATAGGCGTATTTTATAAAACTTATATTGATTAATAAAACTCGATAAATACGTAAAACCAATATCTGATTAATAAATTTTCATTTAGCCTGGTTAGATTTTATTTCAATAAAGAAAAATCTGAACTATTTGGCTGAGACAGCAGCATCAATAAACTTCTCTAATAAATCTCTCAAACCTGTGAATAAATTAGTAAAATATATTAATGCTTTAAACGTTACATGAGTATAACTGCATACACTCATATTCAGTATGCTCATA
The DNA here is from genome assembly GCA_964520335.1 of uncultured Methanosarcinales archaeon. Lineage (GTDB taxonomy): Archaea > Halobacteriota > Methanosarcinia > Methanosarcinales > Methanosarcinaceae > Methanosarcina. The sequence goes on from CAZFNE010000400.1 coordinate 1,873, forward strand.
CTCAGGTATAATCCATGAACATTTTTTACATAATCAGGAATATTGCTGATGAAAGCAGGTTAAGAATCCAAAACTCATCAGGATCGAAAGCTACGTGTCTGTGCTATCGAAGCAGCTTTTAGAATTAACTTCGAACAGGCATTTGCAGGAGTTATCGGCCCTCTGATTGAAGTCCCTACAATGACAGGACTTGTATATTGCCCTTCATTGGAGGAATAAATATTTTATAAAAAATTATTCGACAACTCGAAATTTCTAGAGATTTATTATGTTGATTTTATTTACTTAAGAAATTATAATAAAAATTGTATGCAAAAGAGAAGGTGATAAAGTGGATGCAAATGAAAAAAAAGAAGTAATTAGAGAAAAATATGGAAAAATTGCAATGTCTTCAAGTTCATGTTGTTCAAGCAGTTGCTGCGGGGATTTAAATTCTTTGGATCTTTCTAAAGCCATGGGTTATTCCGAAAATGACTTAAAAGCAGTCCCTGACGCCAATCTGGGCCTTGGATGTGGTAATCCGACTGCACTTGCAGAATTGAAACAGGGGGATATCGTACTGGATCTTGGTTCAGGGGCTGGATTTGATTGTTTTCTTGCTGCACAGAAGGTAGGAAACTCAGGAAAAGTTATTGGAGTCGATATGACCCAGGCTATGATATAAAAAGCCCGGGCTAATGCTCTGAAATATGGATATTCAAACGTTGAATTCCGCCTTGGGGATATCGAAGCTCTTCCCGTTGAAAGCGGGTCAGTTGATGCTATTATCAGTAACTGCGTTATCAATCTTGCTCCTGATAAAGAAAAAGTGTTCAGGGAGGCTTTCCGGGTTTTAAAATCCGGTGGAGCAATGTATGTTTCATATATGGTACTTCTGGCTGAGCTTCCCGAGGATCTCAGAAATGATAAAGATTTACTTACAGGGTGCGTAGCAGGAGCTCTCCTAAAAGAAGAATATCTGGGGCTCTTAAAAAAAGTTGGATTTTCAGTTGAAATTCTAGGGGAAGACACAAGTTTAAACAAAAAACAGTATGTCGGGCTGCCTATAGAAAGCTTGAAAGTTAAGGCCTGGAAATAAGCTTCCAGCCCTTTATTTTTTGTAAGTTTCCCGATAAAGAGCTTATTAAAGCCCATTATTCAGGAAATTTTCTTA
>CAZFNE010000401.1:0-3016 GCA_964520335.1 uncultured Methanosarcinales archaeon
TAAAAAGAGTAGAATGAATATTTCTGTTTCAGTACTTATTTTAAAGCCAAATGATGCTGTTTACCGATAACTCAGATCTGAGTTAACGGAGAGGTTTCTGGGATAAATTAAAAGAGCTTTGGAATTCTGGATCTTATGATTGCCAATCTGACAGTTCCGGAATCAAGCGGCTCTACACGCACCTGATAAGTTCCGTTTTCTTTAACATAAAAAGTCGGCTGGTAGGGAATGTAATCCCCCTCTGGGTGCATCAACATAAATTTATTTTCAAATGCAACATAGGAACCTTTGCTTATACTTACACTAATCTCTTCAGGACCATTAAAATCCGCTACCCAGAGTTTGTAATTCACATTTTCTGCTAGATTTACCTGAAAATTAGATTCTCTTGATACGGATTCTGATAAAATACATTCCCCACCTTCCAGAAGCGAGAAAACTGCATAAAATATAATAATAGTTAAGCAAATTCGTATAAGATTCATAAATTTATTCTGTTCTTCCGGCATCTATTCCTCTTTTTCAGGCGATCTCCATTTCAGAAAGCATACATCTAAATTCTCCGTACTTTAATTTAATATTTGTTAAATGGCTCTTTGTTGTTTTGTGTGGGGTGAGGATAATTGTTTGGTCAGATTACACAACATATAGAAATACCGGACTTGTGGCTTGTTAAATACCCATGAAACGCAAGAATTATGAAAACACATAGATTACACTAAAAACACTATTTTGTGGCTGTGTCATCCCTCATTTTCACGCACATATACCTAGAATCCACGTACAAAGGCCAGGGCTATCGCTAGGGGTAAGGATGGACTAATATATCCCGGACGGCTACACAAAGCAATTAAAATGAGTAATTCCGTGTAGCGGCTCAGATTCTTGGATAATAGAGCGGTGGCGAGGACATACTCGTTGCTTGCAGTGGCGCCAAAGCAGCCTGATTTTTAAGCTCAAGATATTATTATCCAATTTCACAGTCCGCTATAATACTATTCTCATCTAAATTATTGAGTATTAATATAGCAGCTTGTAGAGTCTTTAAGGTAACTCCTGGGATGCCTTCTGGTAATTTTCCAGAAAGTATATTTTCGATAACAGATTTATTGAGCAAATATTGTAACTTGGCACTGGCCAACATTTGCAATTTAATAAACTCGCAGTGATGGCTTGTTCTCGAATCTGGGTTGCCATATACCTGCCAATTATAACCCCTGCATGTGGGGCATACACCAATGTACAGACATTGATCACATTTAGTAGGTATGCGAACTCCTATTGACTCAAAACCCTCATATATCTTATTTGTTGAAAAGCGGGAAAAACGATGGCAAGGTAATTCTCGCCCATCCGTGTCATATGCACGCATGTGAATGCCAGAGCCACACCATTGATTATTGTCATTACTTTGGCTTACAATTTTGTGTATAGGTATTGATAAAAGATTGGGGACTTTTAAGTTCACATTATGCGTATAATGTTCTAAGAGTAACTCAAGCTGATGACTAAATCCTCTCAAGTATTCCTTTTTAGTTTCTAGGTCTCCCCACACTGGCTCTTATACAACATTCGCAGCTACAAAAGGAAGACTAAGGGATTCTATATTCCGTATGCTATCATATATAGAACTGATAGTATCAGGTCCAATAGTCATCTTTACGCCCTGATCAGGATATAATTGCATATAGAACGGTAGATTTTCGATTACAGTGTCGTAAGAGTCACAACGGTAATGATCATGGGCATCTTTAGTTCCATCTAAACTGGTTGCAAGGATGACCCATTGTCGATTTTTCAATAACCATTGCTCTATTTCTGGATTTAAGATTGTAAGATTTGTACCTATTACGAAATAGAATTTTTTACTCCACTCATTGGAGTGGAGTATACTGTATTCGATGAGTTCTTTGATTTCATTAAAGAAAAGAAATGGCTCTCCACCAACTATGTCTACCTGATATTCACTGATACCATCTTCTCGACAGAGTTCTCTTTCCAGAATACTCTTGGCAAGTTCAAGAGACATATTCCGAGACCCTTTATCAATTTCAAAGCAATATCTACAACGTAAGTTACATTGCTCTGTGAAAATGAGTTGAAGATTTAAGATATCTCCTAAGGATTTTGAATTCATGCTAGTGATCGCCATAATATCACTTAATTTAGTTCCTAAATCATACAAGTTATTACAAAGGGAGTGCAGAGGTTCATAAATACCACTCCTTCTAGTAGGAACGGAATGAACCCTCACCTCTTTTTAGTTTCTATTTTAATATCTAAATTGTCGCTTACTTGTGAAATGATTGAAAATCGAACAACAGCTCTCTAACAGAGTTTCAATAACTTAGATCAAGGATACTTTGTTAAAGAACACTGTGAATTATTTACGAGTAACCTAGCGGGCAGCTTAATTACCTCATCTTTTTTAGGATGTGGTTGCCCCACAATTTGATTTAATAAATTGATGAATGTCCTCCAACACAACCTCCACTACATGTACCACTGCATGATCCTGAACAGGAATAATCGCAGAATGTAACTGGTTTAAATGGGTCTGGCGAAGAAGATGCCAGTTTTACAATAACGTTCTGTGCTTCATTAAGCATTTCCAGATCTTCAATTGACAATCCTAAAGACAACGTATATCCTCCTAAATTTATTATTTAACTAAGTGCTTTTCGATATGCATTTTAAATAAATACTTTTAGTTATCGTCGTTAGACGACGTTTTAAATATATATAAATATAAAGATATACTTTTCTCACAATTTTATACTAAATTCAGAGAAAGTTGTGGTGGCTGTAGCTCTATTCAGTCTTCTCTTTCTCCTAATTTATCTCCTCTTCAACCTGCTGACCCTGCTGTTGCTTCTCTGCTGAGGCAGCTGTTGTTCATTTTCTTGTGGCTGCTGTATATTAAAATTCTTACTCGTATGGATATCAATATAACTTTGGTAGTTACATAAGTTTTTATTAATGAATTTTTAAATTCATTCTAATTATTTCTATGAAA
>CAZFNE010000402.1:0-3004 GCA_964520335.1 uncultured Methanosarcinales archaeon
GAAAAACATACATTTACACACAAAATGTCGCATTATTTAAAATGGTGACTATATAAAACAAAGTCAATTTTTTATTTGAAATCTAGTCTTTTAATTACACTTCTTTGTTAAGCTCAGGTTCCGAGCACAAATAAAACAATAAAATATGCAGTCATTGACGCGAACCCAAGCGGGAGACCCAGCCTTGCCCATTCTCTACTGGTTATACCAAGCTTGCTTGCAGAAATAATATTGGGTATATTTCCTGGGATCAGCATTCCGCCTGAAATTAGCAGGCCCATAAGTATGCTTTTTATCTGAAATTCACTGAGTGCAGGCCCTATTTCTGCAGCGGCCAGGGTAGCATTATCAAGGACGGCAGAAGCCATATTGATCCAGTAGAGGATTACGGCAGGTACACGAATAAAATACTCGAGAATAACAGGCTTGAATCCCTCGCCAAGCAGGACAAGGGCTGCAATAAAGATGTAAACTTTAAGGGCTCTCATTATCACATCTTTTAAACTTTCATTGTAATCTGCTGTTTCCATTGAATGTTCCCTGGGATCGATTTTTCCAAGGAAAAATAATCCAATAATCCCATATGCAAGAATACCTGGAAGAATATATTTCCCAAGCAAATTAAACAGATAATCGAATCCTGCATATAAAGGAGGGCCTGATAATTTCGAGACGGCAATTGTTGAAAGAGGCTCTCCTAATGGGGTAAGAGCAGCTCCAAGCCCTATTGAAAAACAGGAAATAATTGTCAGATCTATTTTTGATTTTCTTGAAAGGGGCATTGCATGAACTACTTCAACAAGGATTATTGCAGCCAGAATTGCGGAAATTACACTGGAAGATAAGCCAAGACCAACTATAAGGATAAAAGCCATGACTTTGACAGATAATCTCTTAGTCATTTTCCCTATTGCTCTGTGAATAGGCATATGCCATCTATAGATGATTAAGCCTACAACCAAGACTATCTGGACTATACCTATTGGAACTCCGAATAATTCCCCTACATGTAAAGGTGCTTTTAAAGCTTCTTCAATTATCTCTGCTCTCCAACCTGTTTCTGTCTCCGGGAGTTCAACAAAGCTTGAAATAGTCATTGCAGCTATACCGCATATGAGCAAAAATATTTCCAGATTATGTTCAATTGATCTTATCTTAAAAGGTCCAAATAAAACGACCAGGAATATTATTCCAAAGCCGATCAAGATCCCTGTATCAAGCCCCATTTTCCAAATTCCAATATTTAAATAAAATTTTTAGCAATTTTTTTAATTTTAAAAGATTAAGGTTTGAAATAATAACTACTTACTAAAGAAATATTTCTTACCTTTTATTGCCGTATGAGTTCTTACAAAGTTTCATAATATAATGTGGGTTAGTATAATAATTATAATTATTATGCACGCAATGATTAAGAATGTAATTTCAGGGAAATAAACTATATAGATAATTTATAAATTTTGCATCAAGCAAGAAAATTATTACGAAATAGATTCCCATAGAGGCAAGCCCGAGGGGCACTCCGAGCTTTGCCCATTCCTTGCTGGTTATACCCAATTTGCCTGCAGAGATAATATTCGGGATATTTCCAGGGATTAGCATTCCTCCTGCAATTAAGAGTCCCATGAGTATACTTTTTATTTGTAATTCGCTGAGTGTTGGGCCTATCTCAGCCGCTGCCAGGGTAGCGTTATCGAGAATGGCAGAAACGATGTTTATCCAATAAAGCGCCACTGAGGGAACCTTTGTAAAGTATTCGAATATTATGGGTTTAAATCCATCTCCAAGAAGTACAAGCGCTGCAATAAATACATAGACCTTAAGAGCTCGCATAAGGACATCTTTTATAGTTTCATTATAATCTGCTGCTTCCATAAAATGGTCTTCTGGATTTGCTTTTCCGAGGAAAAACATTCCAATGATTCCATATGCTAAAATGCCTGGAAGAACGTATTTCCCAAGCAGATCAAATAAGAAAGAAAATCCAGCGTTATAAGGCTCACCTGATAATTTTGAGATAGCTATTGTTGAAAGAGGCTCTCCTAATGGGGTAAGAGCAGCTCCAAGCCCTATTGAAAAACAGGAAATAATTGTCAGATCTATTTTTGATTTTCTTGAAAGGGGCATTGCATGAACTACTTCAACAAGGATTATTGCAGCCAGAATTGCGGAAATTACACTGGATGACAAACCAAGGACAACTATAAGTAGGAAACCTAGAACCTTAACAGAAAGCATATGAGTCAATTTTCGAATTGCTTCATGGATTGGAATATGCCACTTATAGATAATCAAGCCTACAACCAGTACAACTTGAAATATGCCTATTGGGATACCAAATATATTCCCAACATGCAGAGGAGCCGTTAATGCCTCTTCTATTATCTCTGGTCTCCAGCCGGTATCTACTCCTTCAAGTTTAACAAAGCTTGATATTGTCATAGCAGCTATGCCGCACATAAGCAGGAATATTTCCAGGTTTTCTTCAATTATTTTTATCTTAAAAGGTCCCAGTAATACAACCATAAATATAATTAGAAAACCAATTATTATTCCTAAACTAAGCGGCATTAATTTTACTCCATTACTTGTTTTTTATTTTTTGCCCAGAATATTTTTGACTAAAAAAACTTTTACTTTACTAACTATTACTGCAATTTTACTAGCTAATACTGTAATCAAAATCACAGGTTATTAAAGCCTGATAATTAAAAAGCTTATTTACTTTTTTATTATCTACCAGTCGGTAATCGGTAAAGTTTCGGTATTCAAGCTCACTATATAAGAAATTAATCAGATGTTTATTTGATGCCGATTTTTAATGTCGACTAACTGAAAAACCATAATTACGGGAATAAACTATTTTAAAAAACTAGCAATAAAAGAAATCAACATACAGGTAAAATCAAATATAAAATATAAGATTTGAAAATTGAAAAGAAAATAATAACGAAAAATTAGAACCGCCAAAAAAAGTAGCGGCTTTAAGAGTTTAAGCCTGTTC
>CAZFNE010000403.1:0-2991 GCA_964520335.1 uncultured Methanosarcinales archaeon
TGAGCATGGAGACAAGATAAGAATGTCTAAAGTATTTGCAAGAAACCTCCTCTTTAACAAGCAGGTGATGGCTACCGACGGAACGGAGATCGGAACGCTGAGCAATATCGTAGTCGAAATCAAAGGAGGACGTATCATTGACCTTGTAGTCAACCCCAATCCTGCCTTTGATGTGACAAGATACAAAAAAGAAGATAACTATATCCTGATTCCTTTCGACTCCGTAAGTGCCATAAAAGACTATATCATCATAGACAAAATGAAAGCAAGGGTATGATTAAAAAACAGGGAAAGGGAAGAATTCTTTACTTTCCCCGAGTTTCGCTTCGGGAGCACGAGGTCCTTTTCGGTCACTCCGCTCCCTCAAGAGGACTAATTTTTGGGTTGAGAGAATAGTGATCTGACTCAAGAGGACTAAAAGAGATAAAGTTATGAATATCTCTAGCCTATGCAATCTCATTCACTATACTAAACCGTTCTTGTCCCACTCGACGAAGGAGAGCGGCCTTTCCTGGAACAAAAAAGAAGACAAACAAACAATAATCTACTTCTGCTTTTATCATATTTTCAAGCCGCTTCTATTTTTTATCCTTTTTACTTCGTCTACCTTCCATACTACTTCTTCTAAAAGAAGGAGAAGAAGTAAGTATAAAGGCCAAGCTGTATAGAACAGTGTGTAAAAGATAAAACAAAGAAGGTCAAGACGATGTTTACAAAATCCAGCAAGTACGATACTGCTTTTTTGAAAGAGAATATGATGGGACCAAATTCAATGAAGATTCCTGAGGAGTTGTCCGACTCCTTGAAACTTGAAAAAGGCATGAGAGTACTTGACCTCGGCTGCGGGAAAGGATTAACTTCGATCTTCCTCGCAGAAGAATACGGAGTTACTGTTTTTGCTACCGACCTCTGGATCAGCGCAACAGAAAACTATGAAAGAATTAGGTCAATGGGACTGGAAGATAAAATAATACCAATACATGCAGAGGCACACGATTTATCGTTTGCGCAGGAATATTTTGATGTCGCTATAAGTGTGGACGCGTATCACTATTTCGGGGTTGAAGAGGATTATTTAACAAAACACCTTGCTCCTCTTGTGAAAAAAGGAGGAAAAATAGCAGTTGCAATCCCAGGGCTGAAAAAGGAATTTGAAAACGGAGTCCCAGCAGAACTGCAGCCATACTGGTTTGAGGATATGACTTTAACTCTACACTCATGCGACTGGTGGTATAACATATGGAAAAATTCTGATCTGGTTAGCATAGATGAATGCAAAGAGTTAAAGTGTTTAAAAGAGGCGTGGCAGGACTGGCTTTCGTGTGATAACGACCATGCCCGCAGAGATATAGGAATGATGGAAGCTGAAGGTGGGAATTACTTTAATCTAGTTTCAATTGTAGCCACTAAGTTGTAAATTTAATTTTTTTTCTCAAACGGGCGCACCGCCTTATCTGGTCTCGTAGCCGTTGAGATCATTATAATGTCAATTCCCTGCAAGAGGAGTACGAATAATGAAAATCTATCAGGTGGACGCATTTACAGAGAAACCATTTTCAGGAAACCCGGCAGGCGTATGTGTTCTGAATCAGAAGCTGGATGAGAAACTAATGCGGAACATAGCCCGCGAGATGAACCTGTCCGAAACCGCATTTCTTGTCAAAAACAGTGATGGATATGACCTGAGGTGGTTTACACCAAATGGAGAAATCGACCTCTGCGGGCATGCAACTCTGGCGAGTGCCCATATTCTGTGGGAGAAAGGATTTTTAAGAGGCTACCAGGAAGCAAAATTCAGTACAAAAAGCGGTTTATTGACGGCAAAAATGAACAATGGCTGGATCGAATTAAATTTTCCGGCGCTGCCTGAAGAAAAAGCAGAGCTGCCGGCAGGGCTGCTGGAATCGCTTGGAATTGAAGCAACTTATGTCGGGAAAAATATATTTGATTATCTGGTAGAAGTCGAATTGGAAGAAACAGTAAGGACAATGAAGCCGGATTTTGTGAAACTTTCAAAAGTGCCGGCAAGGGGAGTAATTGTTACAGCCAGAGCAAGGGAATATGATTTCGTTTCAAGATTTTTCGCGCCGGAAGTAGGGATATGGGAAGACCCTGTAACAGGATCCGCTCACTGCTGCCTGGGACCTTACTGGCAAAAAAAGCTAAAGAAAGACGAAATTATTGCGTATCAGGCTTCGGAACGCGGCGGCATCCTGAAAGTAAAAGTTATCGGGGAACGGGTTTTAATTTCAGGGAAAGCAGTAACGGTACTGGAAGGAGAATTATTAATTTAAATAATCAACAGGCACGGCAGGATCGAAAAATATGGATGTGAAAATGAAAGGCATTGTAAGAGTTGTGCCATACGATCCTGAATGGAAAAACGAATTTTTGAAAGTAAAAACTATGATTGTTGACTGCGTGGGTGACCTGATAATAGGTGTTGATCACGTCGGAAGCACAGCGGTTGAAGGCCTTGCTTCAAAACCTATTATTGATATCGACGTAGTTATTGATTCTTACGACATTTTTCCGGCTGTAAAAGAAAGGCTCTCAAAAATTGGGTTTGAATGCGAAGGAAATCTGGGTGTTGAAGGCAGAGAGGCCTTTAAAAGAACCTTTGTAGATGATTTTATGCCGTATCACCTTTACGTATGTCCTAAGGATGGTAAAGGTCATCTTGAGCATATTGCTTTTCGTGATTATTTAAGGAACCATCCGGAAGCTGTGAAAGATTATGGGGAACTCAAAGTGAGACTAGCAGAACAGTTCAGGACTGATATTACAGCTTATGTAAATGCAAAACATGAATTTGTACAAAATGTTCTTAAAAAATTAATAGCCCCTGAATAAAAATTTGCTTGTTGGTTAAATAAAATTCATGTATTTTTTAACTTTAATTTGTAACATATTGTTTATTTAGGCCTTTTACTTTCGTCGGGTTCCTCTTCTATGTTTATTTGTTCTGCTGTATCTTCTCTTTTTTCTTCT
>CAZFNE010000404.1:0-2981 GCA_964520335.1 uncultured Methanosarcinales archaeon
CCTGTATAATTTCAAAACATAGCTTAAGATGCAGGCGGGATTATTCTCTCCTCTTTTTCAGGATTTCAAGCAGTTCAGGGGCATTAAGGAGCATAATTTCGATTGCAGCCTCTGAAAGCTCTGGAGAGCAGTTTGCTTTTGCAAAAACCTGAGGTTCAGCCAGTTCTTTCCAGAGAGAAGGGAAAAGGGAAATCCCATCCATCATTCCACCAATCGAGTCAGAGGAAACATAAAATACTTTGTTTACTCCTGAAGAGATAAGCCTGATAAGACACATAGGACAGGATTCAAGCGACGTATAAAGCGTATATCCTTTAAGCGTGGAAATGTCGGGGTTTCCTTCTTCAAAGGAATTTAACACCACCATTTCAGCGTGCAGATCGCTTCTAAAAACAGGAGAATAAACCAGATTATGGCCTATGGTTTCGATTCTGCCCTCAGAGTTAACTATAATGCTCCCTACTCCATAATTGCCTGAGTCTACTGATTTCAAAGCAAGCACAAGGGTAAGCCAGGAATAGGAATCTTCAGGGTATTGGGAGATAAACTCATATTTCTCAAGCCAATTCTTCCAGTTAATAACATTTTCGTTTTGGGAAGCAATTTTTTCCAGAATTTTCCGCCCCAGCTCTCTAGGATTAGCCTTATAACTCATTGTTGTCCCCTTTTTACTCTTTAAAGATTTCTAAGATACCTTTCGAAAAAGGTTATAAAATACCCAAATTAAGCCCTTAATACACAATTCAGACCCTTAAATATATAAATTTATACTGCGACCACCTTGTGGTGATTAGTAATGGTGAAATTAACAGAAGAAATGAAAACTGCGTTTTCAAAAGTGAAAATTTTTCCTGTAGCTACAGCTTCAAAGGAAGGAATCCCAAATGTAGTACCTATGGGTTTCTGCAGGCTTGAGGACGAGGAAACTATCTGGATTGGGGATAATTTTATGGTTAAAACCCTGGCAAACCTTGAAGAGAACCCCAATGTTGCAATTTATGTCTGGGGACCTGAAACAGGCGGATGTTTCCAGATAAAAGGAAAAGCCCAGATCTTCAGTTCAGGAGAAAAATTCGAAAAAATGAAAGAAATAGTGCATACTGCAAAACCAGGGCTTCCTGCAAAAAACCTCATAGAAGTTAAGATTACTGAAATTTTCCAGTGTGCACCTGGCCCAAATGCAGGGAATAAGCTTCTTTAAAGAAATAGAACTAGGCCTGGAAAAATACCTGTAGAGAAAATTAAGAGAAAATACACATAAAAGGTTAAATAATAACTATAATTGAATATCTCTGCAACATTAATTATATTATACAAAATGCATTAAGGAAGTGTTAGAAATGGCTGAAAAGATAGAAAAAGCCCCCGTTTTTTGTGAAAAATACTGTATAGTCTGTAAGGGCGCAAGGGAAGGAAATGAGATTTGCAAAGCAATACAGAAACTTGAACTGAAAATTTTTGGGAACAATGGGTGTATCTGGGGAGCAGCAAGGACAAAATACTATGGAGTTACCCCTGATAAAAAAATCCCTAAAAAAGGAAAAAAATGAACCTTCTGTATAAGAAACCTGAAGAAAACCCAAATAAAAGCTAACAGATTCAATTAAATATATTAAAACTATTTCTTGCCTTTTCAGCCCTATTTTCTTTTTAGATGAGTGTTTTAAAAATAATTTTAAATAAAAAATTCTAAATAAAAATTTTAAATAAAATTTTAATCCGGGATTTTAGATATGCCTGTGCTAAGTATAGTTGCCTGCAAAATGCTCGAAGATGAGCTTGTGAATGTGCTTTCCAAGGATAAGGCAATTAACCAGTTGCTAGTTATTGAAAACAGGGATAACTTTGATTTCCTCCGTAAGCTGAAATTAAAGAACTGTATTCCAACAAGAGTTTATTTCGATAATTTACCTTTTTTTGTTAAAAAAAGAAATTTTCCGGATTCAGGCAGAGAAAAAAACTTTTTCTCCTCGCTGCCTTTTCTTGGTAAAATCGATAAGAACAGGAAGAATAAAGAAAAAAATAAAACAATTGTCATCGTAAGCCTCCTGAGTTTAGGCCTTCATGTAGACCTTGAAACCCTGAAAACCGAAGTTTACAGGACTATCCGGGAAATGGCTCCCTTTTCAGATACGATGTTAATTTTCTATGGATCTTGCGGGTATTCCCTTGGGAAACTGGAAGCCGATTTTGTAGACCTTAAATGCCCTCTCTATTTCCTCAAAGACAAAAATGGGGAGGTCGTAGAAGACTGTATTAGCCTGGCCCTTGGGGGAAATGAAGCCTATGCCAGAGCTATGACCGAGTTTAGAGGAAAAGGGACCATGTATTTGACCCCTATGTGGGCTTCAAACTGGAAGAAATTTAAAAAACAGAATGAGGACTTTAATAATTCTTACCTGAAAAGCCCATTTTACTGCCTGGTTGTAAAGATAGATACAGGACTTGAAAATACTTCCGAATTCCAAAGAAACGTGAAAGAATTTGCGTGTACATATAATATGGAAATTGTAAACCTAACAGGCAATGTTGAGATTACAGAACAGGCCTACCTTGCTGCTCGGGATAACGTGAGACCGGGAAACAAGGGAAGGTCTAATTAAATCTATAATGTATAGTAGGAAACATGAATGAAATATATATCTAAATTTTTATTAATGTAATATTTAAATTCATTTTAATATTTTCTATAAAATCATTAATTAAACTAAGAAGAAAAATGCATAAGGACACTTTAATTTATTTACAATGTTTCCTTACTCTTATATACTTTCTTTTCTTTTAATATAAAGTAGCAATTCCTTTCAAGCTCCTCATAATATTTGACACTTAAGGGGTGTTAAAAATAGATATTAGTAAAAAAGTTCTTATAATAACCCTCTTAATTTTTGCCATACTTAGCGCTGCATTTACCTTCACGCACAACATGCAGCTTTCTAATTTTTTGGAGCTTGAACATACAGATACATTGGAGAATGTAG
>CAZFNE010000405.1:0-2966 GCA_964520335.1 uncultured Methanosarcinales archaeon
AATTTGCTTCATTTTACAGCTTAGTTCCTTGTGAACAATATATAATATGTAAGTATTGGTATAAAATACTGTCGGTATTATTACCAATGGTAATATAATCCGTTCTTTCTTTGCCAGTCAACTAAAAAATTGTCAATTGTGTACTTTGTCGATCAGGTGTGCATCAAATGTTTTTCTAATTTTCATTTATTTTAACTTCGTCTTATTGCCCCATATATGGGTAAAAGCCATTATATGTGCCATATTTATAATTAAAACAGATAAATCAAGTTTTTAAAAGAAATAAGGTACTAAATGAGCAATATGTGATATTCCTGTAAGAGCACTTGTAGCATCGTCCTTTCCCTTAAAAATTCTTTAACACCTAAATCCAATTGTAGTTACGATGCAAAATATTAGACTTGTTTACAGCCTGACCATTACCGACTTTTCTCTGAAATTCACACCGTAAGTGCCTCATTTAATTCATTGATAACTATATTCATATTGTCCCCGAAGAGTTGGTACATTCTACCCCGCCCACCAAGAGCATCAAATGGAGTGTAATCAAGGTCATCTATTTCTAGATGAAAACTGGTCACCACATAATCTTTTATCATTCGAAGCCAGTTCATCTGGTCTTCATTAAATTTCAAGGTTCCGGCCTGTTTTTTAAATACCCAATCCTGAAAATTCCGGCTCACGGTCTGGTCATAAGCTGTTAGTACAGGATCGATTTCAGTTATTCTGCGAATAAGAGAAACCAGAGCAATAAGCTCATTTTTGGGAGAATTCCCGTTTACCTTTTCCAGTTGCTCATAAGCCTGCCAGATTCTTAAGGGCGCAAATTGAGGTTTTTCCAGCTTCAGCTTGTTCATTACTTCTTTTATCATCGTAAAAGTAATTTCCCTGCGCTGGTAGGGCTGGTTATAGAAAATTCTAACGGCTGTAAGCTCGTCTTTATTAGCTTCCATATATGCTTTAAAATCAGTTATCAGCTCATCTGCCCTTACTACCGCATCTTTATCCCATTCGGCTCTATTAACAGTATCAAGATTGACTATATCAATTATCTGTTCATGGGCCCTGCGAACGTTTTCAATATATTCGTTTAATTCTCCGGAAAAGGTGGACCTGGCAATATCAATCAGATCTTCCTGCGCCGTTTTCTTTGCTTCAGTGTCAGATATTTCCTTTTGGGTCTCTTGCACTTTCTCCGCTTGTTTAATCTCATAAGCTCTAGATTCGATCACATCAGGGTCATATGAATTGAGCAAATTTCTAATAGTTTGAGTAATAGTTGTTCCATTTGCTTTTTGAGCAAAAACAGCCCTTTCTTCATCATTTATCTGTTTATTCAACCTTGCCAGGCGGGAAGCAAGGGAAAGATAAAGGTCTTCGTCTTGAGCCCCAAAAGTTACCGCTGCAAGCAGCTCTTTCAAGGGAATATTTTTCTTACGCTCAAGAGGCCTGCTGTCGGTTTTCATAGTTTTTGTAACACCAGCAGCATCCACAATCACAAAATGCGTCTTGGCCGAAACAGCTGATCCTGTTACCTTTTTCAGGTCATCGAAGCCAAGGGTTCTTGTGCCGCGCCCTTTCATTTGTTCAAAATAGTTCTTGCTTTTAACATCCCTCATAAAAAGCAGGCATTCAAGAGGTTTAACGTCAGTGCCCGTAGCAATCATATCCACAGTAACCGCTATTCTGAGCCTGGGGCCGTTACGAAAATCCGACAAAACTAATTTCGGGTCTTCTTCTGCTTTGTAAGTCACTTTTTTGCAAAAGGCATTGCCTTCTCCAAACTCTTCCCGGACTATATTGATAATATCATCAGCATGGCTGTCGTTTTTAGCAAAAATCAGGGTTTTTGGGACTTCTTTTCTGCCTGGGAAGATTTCAGGCAACTTTTCCTTAAACGTTTTTATTACATTTCGTATCTGGCTGGGGTTAACAACGTCCCTGTCCAGCTTTTTAGAAGAATATATGAGATCCTCGTCAAGCTGCTCCCATCGTTTTTTACGAGTAAGCTTCTCCCTTTTATCTACATACTCATAAGCAGGAATCTCTGCCCCGTTTTTGCTAATCTCGGTTTCAATTATGTAAACATCATAGCCTACATTAACGCCGTCTGCTATCGCTTCTTCGTGGCTGTATTCGCTCACGACATTTTCATTAAAAAACCCGAAAGTACGTTTATCAGGAGTTGCTGTCAGGCCTATCAAAAAAGCATCAAAATAATCCAGAATCTGTTTCCAGAGATTGTATATTGAGCGGTGGCACTCGTCTATAACTATAAAATCAAATTCTTCTATCGGGATTTTCTTATTATAAACAACAGGAAGTGGTTGCTTTCCATATTTTGCATGCCAATCGTCTTCAGCAGGATTCTTCTCTTCAAGATTTTCGTCTAGCTCTTCGCCCTTTAAAATAGAGTAAAGCCGCTGAATTGTAGAAATGCAAACCTGGCTGTCCGAAGAGATATAACTTGAACGCAGGCGCTGTACATTATAAAGCTCGGTAAATTTACGGTTATCATCATTGGGAACATAAGCCATAAATTCCTGTTCGGCCTGCTCTCCCAGATTCTTTGTATCAACTAGAAAAAGCACTTTTTTGGCATCGGCAAATTTTAGCAATCTGTAGATAAAGGTTATAGCAGTATAGGTTTTTCCAGAACCCGTCGCCATTTGAATTAAAGCCCTTGGGCGATTATCCTTAAACGATTTTTCGAGGTTTGAGATTGCTTTTATCTGACAATCCCTTAATCTTTCAGGGTGCAATTCAGGGATATCAAATAATTTTTCCCTTAAAGACTTCTTTTTGAGCCATTCCTCAAAAGTCTCGGGGCGATGAAAAGAAAATACCGGTCTTGACCTTGGCTTTGGATCACGCATATCCGTAAAACGGGTAACTTTTCCAGTACTTTCGTATACAAAAGGCAAGGGGTCATTATTCAGATATTTGAGCTTGCTAGCAGCGTATCC
>CAZFNE010000406.1:0-2931 GCA_964520335.1 uncultured Methanosarcinales archaeon
TATTGGGTGATGAATATCATTTGAGAAACTTCAGGATAATTGTACTTTTTAGATGCAGGAATTTGAAACTTCGGAGGCCATGAAACTAAATAATCTTCAGTCTTAGCACGAAGCCCATCTAGCACACTGCTAGTAGCCAGAAATCTCATTGAGAGTTCCTTTCTAATCCAATCAATAGCCTCAATTTTGTTACCCTCCCAGACCATTGAAATTGCATCACTCTTAAGCGCATTGCTGTGCTCAAACCAGAATAAACTGCGTGGATTGATTTTAAAGTCTAAACTTGGACTTGGTAAAACTTCTGCTACTTCTGGAAGCCTTAAGGAAAATGGAACAGGTAAACTTACAAGCTTCTGTATTTCATTTGTCAGCACAATAATCGGGAAAGACACCTTAGAAAAAGGGTGCCGCTTTTCATTAAACAAAGAAGAGTCTTGGAAGTAAAATAGTAAATCTAATGCAACTCGTGCTGATTCAGGAACCTTTACTGATTCTCGAAGCAATTCTCTTAATAAGTCAAGCTCGTAACTATCGTAAACGTATGTCTGAAGAGATTTTTGCTCTTTCCATTCAAGGTTTTCATTATATTCGTGGAGTATTCTTAATTCCCTGAACAAATCATGCAAGAAATCCCGCTGGATATCCATACATTTTTCGGGACTCCCAGCCACATAGATTCGTTCATTTACTGCATCTCCGTAAACAGCTTTTCCCTTAAAACGCCTGAAACCAGCTGCATAGATCTGGCCTGAGACTGGATCTTTTTGTAGAGTTAGAAAGAGACTTACATCTTCGTTTTTAGGTAATGCAAGTGAAGCCCTTTTATTGATTATGACTTGTTTTTCTTTAAGGGCTTTTAATGTATTACGTAGGGAATCTTCCTTATTCCTCAAGGATCCACATTTGTTCAGAATATCATCCGAGTCCTTATCATTAAGAAAAACTTCCAGTTCGTAAAGAGAATTTATTGAAGTTTGATCATCCCACTCAGCTTCTCTCAAATATTCTCTTCCGCTAACCGAAAGATAAGGTACAAGAGAAATAGAGTTGGATTCTTCAGCTTCCTTCCTGCAGTACTGGTAAAAATCGCACAATTCACAACGACTATAGACATGCCACGGAACACTTTCAAGAGGAGCTTCTAGAATTTTAGGCAATCTATAACGTAGAAATTCTTCGATTATTTTAGCATTAAAGTCCAGGTTGAATAATTCGGGCTCATCCTTCCCATTAAGCCAGATTCCGGCTTGGTTTAAGTCCACCTGCGCATTAATATTATTTATCTCCAGCACCCCCTTCATCATCAAGGCATACAATGTAGCCTGGATCCTGTGGCTTGAGCTTAATTCCTCGCTGGCTTTTACATCTATTACCTGTAAACAGGTTTCTCCTCGTTCCTTCTCTATAACCCGAACCAGATCAGGTCTGCAGGCGGAAAATCGACATATCTCAGGCGATAAATGGTATTTTTGATAAAACTGAGGTGAAACTAAAATTGTAGGCTGATAAACCGAATCTCCGGTCTTTAGTTTGCTAAATATTTCCAAGCTCGTTTCTATAGGATGCGATCTTTCATGAAGAGCTCCTTCACCTGCCGGAATCATCACATTACTTTTTAGTTTATTTAGAATTACAGATTCTTCCCATTTGTTTCCGGCCTCTAAGAGAGCTTTTGTAACTGGACTCTGATTTTGAGTTACGACTGGGATTCCTACTTTACTACGAATTTGTAAAGGAGTTGAATGGAATCGAAGATAGCGTTCGCAATTGTGATAAAAGAATCTGGCTATTAATGAAGGACTGAGATTGTGTTTTATCATCTGACCACAAGAGAGTGATAATAATTACTTGTAAAATATACTTGAAGGTTAGAATACGAATCACAGTCATGATTTATAATTATTAGCATTTATTTCCATTTTGACTAAGCGAAGACTATTAAGCAGCGTTATTTAACAAAAACTTGATAGATACTCTGACACTTCTTTCAATCAGCTGCCCGCCAGAAAAATAATATAATGTCTTAAAAACCTCGCCTGAGTGAAGTTAAATTCTATTTATTCTCTGACTGTTGGGAGGGGGATTGGGGCGGCTAAAACAAAATAGAGTTCTAATATTCCTTCTTGAGAGAAGTATTTGTTCCAACTAAGTTCCAACTTAGAGCCTGTCCAAAAAGCATTCTGACCTGCAGAACTCTTACAATAAGCAATGTGTATTATTCTATAAGAAGTGGCATGTTCTCTAATGTAAAAACTTGGGGGTAAACTCAACTCTGAATATTTTTTCGAGTATTTAGTAATAATGCTATTATAGATCGCAGGTAAAATAAACACTTAATGAAACTCACTGTTCTTGTTGATAATAATACCCTTATTGACAGGTATTTCTTTGCCGAGCCCAGGTTGTCTTTTCTGCTGGAAGATTCAGGCACCCGAGCTCTTTTTGACACCGGGTATTCGGACATCTTCCTTATAAATGCCCGGAAAATGGGGCTTTCATCTTCAGAAGGTTTCAGAAGAACGGATGCTTGGGACCCTTCAATACCTTAAAAAACTTGACCCGGGCTGCATCCACGCCTGCCACTGTACGTACTTAAACTCAAAAATCGCGCTTTCAAAGGTTTGCAGGCTTAAAGAAGTTGGAGTTGGCCTGCAGATTGAATATTTTTAACTATTTTTAAAATATCCTTTACTTTTCTCTTTTTTACTTTGCTTTCAATCAACTTTTCGGATAGGCTAAGAATAAAAAGTAATGTGACATCATGCAACAATCTCGTCAAAACTTAGTTCTCCGGCAGCTAAAGGATGCAGGAGAAGTTTTGATTCATGGAACTTTTTCATGACTACATCTATTTTTCTTGAAACTTCTGGGGTGTAGTATGCTTCCCCGCAGTTTTCACAGACATAGGCGGAAACGTCTTTAATGGCAATA
>CAZFNE010000407.1:0-2930 GCA_964520335.1 uncultured Methanosarcinales archaeon
AAAGAAATTGAAGATACAATTACACAAACAGCTTTTGGGGCATAAAATCAAAAAGCAAATAAAAATTGAAGAAATAAGGAAAAAGAAGACAAGATATAGTTTCTGTTTACTAATGACCTTCTTTATTCCTTTTCTATACTTTTTACATTTTTTAATATATCAGGAAAAGGAATTAATTTTTAGATACACTTGAGAAATATTAACCGACCCTAAACTCTTAAATATGAGTTTTAAACATAAGTTTTTAAGTTATTTTTTTCAAATTGGTTAAAATAAAAGCCCCCCCCCTCGATAAAAATCATAGGTTGCCAATTTTATTCCCCCTTTTATTATTAAAGAGCAAAATAATTTTTATATCAATATCATTAATATTTGTGGGAGCTGGAATTATAAAAAACATAATAAAATATGTTGCAGACTTTATTAAAAGGGATATTCGATGACCGGAGAGAAAAATACAAGCCTGGAAGAAAAAATTCTGGAAAAAACCCCAACAGGCATAAGTGGTCTGGACGAAATTACTGATGGCGGATTACCAAAAGGCCGCCCTACTCTTGTTTGTGGAAGTGCAGGTTCTGGAAAAACTCTAATGGCAATGGAGTTTCTTGTCAATGGAGCTGTAGATTATAACGAACCTGGCGTTTTCATGGCTTTTGAAGAAACCGCTGAAGAACTGACCAAAAATTTTGCTTCGCTTGGTTTTGATCTGGATTGCCTGGCTGCTGAGAATATGCTAAATGTGGATTATGTTCATATTGATAAAAGCGAGTATGAAGAAACAGGAGACTATGACCTCGAAGGCCTGTTTATAAGACTTGGCCTGGCTATCGACACTATAGGAGCCAAGCGTGTTGCTCTCGATACTCTGGAAGTGCTTTTTTCGGGCTTCGAAAATGAAGTTATATTACGCTCTGAACTCAGAAGGCTTTTTAGCTGGCTAAAAGAGAGGGGAGTAAGCGCTATAGTAACCGGAGAACGCGGAGAAAATTCCCTTACCAGATACGGGCTCGAAGAGTACGTGGCAGACTGTGTTATTCTTCTTGATAACAGAATGCAGGATCAGATATCAACAAGACGTCTGAGGATTGTTAAGTACAGGGGTTCAAAACACGGGACAAATGAATATCCTTTCCTAATAGAAGAAGATGGAATTTCAGTTTTACCAATAACTTCACTTAGCCTGGAGCACGAAGCATCTACAGACAGAGTATCGTCAGGAATAGAACGCCTGGATACAATGCTTGGAGATAAGGGATATTATCGCGGCACTACAGTACTCATTTCAGGAACATCAGGTACAGGCAAGACCAGCTTTGCAGCCGAGTTCGCCAGAGCTACCTGTGAGCGAGGAGAACGCTGCCTTTACTTCGCATTCGAGGAGTCACCAGGCCAGATAATGAGAAATATGCAATCTATAGGCATAGATTTCCAACCCTATCTTGATGCTAATCTTATGGAAATCAGTGCTTTCCGGCCTATGACTTACGGCCTGGAAATGCATTTGATAGCTATGCGCAGGTTAATAGATAAATTCGAACCAGCGACTGTAATTATAGATCCCATATCCAATATGGTCAATGTGGGCACGCCAAACGATGTTAAAATGACACTCACGAGACTTATTGATTATTTAAAACTCAAGAAAATTACTGCCTTATGCACCAGCCTTGTAGAGAATGAGAGCATGGAAGGAATGAATGCACAGGGTATATCGTCCCTTATGGATACCTGGATTAATCTTCGCTTTTTCGAAAATGACAGTGAGCGCAACCGTGGGATCTCAATTATAAAGTCACGAGGTATGGGCCACTCAAACCAGATCAGAGAATTTATCCTTACAAATAATGGAGTAAAAATCCAGGATGTGTATCTAGGCTTATCAGGAGGCCTGCTTATGGGCTCTTCCAGAGCTTTCCAGGAAGCAAGGGAAACAGCAGAAGCTATAAGTCAAAAACAAATCACCGAGAGGAAAAAGAGAGAGCTTGAAAGCAGACTCAAAGCTATAGATGTGCAGATTTCTGTCTTGAAATCGGAGTTTGAAATCCAGGAAGAAGAGCTCAATAGACTTGTTTCAGAGGATGAACGCAGAAATAAAGCTCTGAAAAATAGTGAAAACAGGATGGCCTTTATCAGGAAAGCTGATATTCCCTGATAATAAAGAGGATACCCCGATGGAAAATACAGATCCGCCAAGTGGTTTGGTCAAGCAAGCCCAGCACGATGAAGATTTTTACGAGCTAAAGCTTTACGTGGTGAGTGATAATAGGAAAAGCCTGCTTGCCGTTCACAACTTGAAAGAAATTTGCCATAAATTTCTTGCGGGAAAATGCCAGATAGAGATTATAAATCTTACAGAAAACCCGGGGATTGCCAGACTGGATCAAATTGTAGCTATTCCAACCCTCGTCAGGAAGAACCATCCTGGAAGGGTAATAGGGGACCTTTCCGACCAGGGGCGGGTTCTTAGAATCCTGGATTTACATATATCTAGAGTTACGGATGATATGGGGGGAAGAAGCCCTGTAGAGGAAAACCTCTTAGAAGATTCAGAAACTCATATCAGGAAAGACAAAAGATCGAAAAATAGCGACCTCCAGCCCTATATTGGTAGTGATTTACATAGCAACAAACCTAAAGCCTGGATGAATAGACATTTTTTTGTATTATAGTCAATATATTATAATCCGTAAAGTTTAAAACTTTCAAAAAGCTGCAGGATAGTCTGTCCAAAAAGACTTTTTAAATTCAGTGGGGAAATTTAATGGAAGATGGAGATCAATGTAATCAGGGGACTCAATTCCTTGAATCCGACATCGGATCTGATAAGGAAGTTTATATTTTGAGATTATACGTAGCTGGCCAGACAAAGAAGAGCCTAACAGCTTTCGCTAACCTGAAAAAAATCTGTGAGGAACACCTGGAAGGCAGGT
>CAZFNE010000408.1:0-2918 GCA_964520335.1 uncultured Methanosarcinales archaeon
TTTATTTAAAATTCTAATTTGATATTATTATTTATCCCACGTATGGTTTTAGTAAGAGAGGCAAAAATTAAGGTATAAAATCTTGCTTCATACCAAACATTTTTAAGAAATTTAATAAACCTGTTAAAAACTGGCACCTTTTGCGGACATTTTCCTTAAATTTAAGACTCAGTGTTCTGAGAACTTTTCTTCGAAAACCTCTCCTTTTGGTTCTTTTTCTTTGAAAATCTGGCCTTCAAAACAGGAGACTTCTGCCCCTTTAAGCCAGGCATCCGGAGAAAGGCCTGCCTTCATGCAGGTATGGCCTAAAAAGTCGATTGCATCCATATTGTTTTCAGGTGCGACCTGCGGAAGCAAAAGTCCCTGGCAGTAACCCTCCCTTACAATAAGGCCGTGCCTTCCGATCTCAATTCGATTGGGAAGTTCTTTCGGAGGTGCGTTTATCTTCTCAGGCTGGGTAAGAATTGTTACTTCGACAACTATATCGTCAAGCTTATCTTTCTGTATAGGTGGGAAACGTGGGTCCCGGCTTGCAGCAGAGACTGCGGAATCTATTATTGCTTCTTCAAGGGTAGAATCAGGGAAAGGATGCCCTATACATCCCCTAAGCAACCCGTTTTCCGTAAGCGTGACAAAAACTCCCCTCTTTTCTCCGAAAACAGGAGTGAGTTCAAAATCAAGATTTTCCGGTTGCAGGAATTTTTCCCCGGACAAAAAAAGCTCAATCGTTTTTCTTGCAAGTTTAACTGCAGCCCTTCCTTCAGTTTCTGTAAGCATACCTAAACCAACACCTCAATTTTATTTTTAATAATTTGACATGAGATAACATAAGTTTATTGATGCTTATTAAAGAAGATTTCCAGAACTTTAATTCATATTCAAAACTTTAAGTATGAAGGCCTTAAGCATGAAGTTAAATGTAAAAAGTTATCATGGAGCTGAAAAATAAGCAAAAAACAGAATTTATGAAAAAACATCAGTGAAAAAACAGTGAAAAAACAGCAAAAAAGATTAGAAAAAATAGAAAAATAAGTCGTTGTTATGTTAAACTTACAGCTTTTTAGCTTCCTGGTATCGCTTAGCTGCAACTTTAAGAGCTTCAACGCCCGGAAGTTTTACTCCTGCAAGATAGTCAATGCATGCCCCTCCCCCAGTGCTGATATGTGAGAAGCGGTGTTCGAGCCCAAGGTGGGAAACCTCTGCTGAAATATGTCCCCCTCCAATTATTGAAAATCCGGATTTTATAGCTGCTTTTATTATTTCGTGAGTTCCAAGGGCAAAATCATCAAGCTCAGAAACACCTGCAGGACCATTTAAAACCACTGTTTTGGAGTTTTCAATTTCATGGGTAAAATCAACAATGGTTTCAAGCCCAATGTCATTTATGGGAAGAGAATTGGTATCAAGCTCAGAAATAGGGACTTCTACACGCTGTTTATTATCATTTAAAGCCACATCTTTGGGAAGCCCGATTTTTCCATCAAATCTGTCTAATAACTTCCTTGCCCTTCCAATCTGGTCTTCATACCCCTGGGCTTTTATAAAATCCAGATTGGCTTTACCTATATTTACTCCGGACGCAGCAAGGGCAACATTTGCAACCACGCCTGTAAAAAGAACCCTGTCTGCTCCTCCGTTTGCAAGCACATTTTCAGCTACCCTGAGGGAATCGTCTACTTTTGCTCCCCCAAGAACAAAAACCGTCGGCTTTTCTCTTCCTTTCATTCCTCTATCCAGAGATGTAAGCTCTTTTTCCATTACCCGGCCAGCCCCTGTAGGAAGAACCTCAGTAAACCCGACTACGGAAAGATGAGACCTGTGGGAAACCGCAAAGGCATCGTTAAGGAAAATATCCACAAAAGGTACCAGCTTCTTAACCAGATAGGTATTGGCCTGTTCTGCTGGAGTTCTTTCAAGGCTTTCTTCAGAATAGAACCTTACATTTTCGAGCAGGATGACATCCCCATTTTCCATAGAAGCAATCTGGATTTTTGCACAGGTTCCGAAAATATCATCCACATAGGTAACCTGTCTGCCCAGGCGTTTGGACATTAACTGGGCATGAGCCTTCATGGTGGTAAAGTCTTTTTTGCCCGGCCTGCTCTGGTGCGCAAGTAGAACAACTTTTGAGTTTTCGAGGTCTTTTAAAGTGGCAATATGGCTCCGGATCCGCAAATCATCCAGAATATTACCCTGTGGACCCATAGGAGAGTTCAGGTCAACTCTTACAAGAATTGTCTTTCCATCTGTCTCAAAATCGTCAATTGTAAGAAAGTCTCTAGAAGTCATTACCCTCAGCACACCTGTATGAATAAGATTTTATATAGATTGAAGAATAAAATTTGGAAGATAAAGTTAGATTTTTGCCTTAAATTAAAAATTTCCCTTTGTTTTAATAGTTATTATTAGTGATTACCTTTGTCATGGAATTTTTTCCATAAATAATTTTGTTTCATTCAGGTTTTACCAAACAGGTAATTAGAATAGATAATTGGTTTTATACGAAACTTAGAAAAGAACAAAAAATCGAAAGGAAAGAAACTAATAAGGACAATTGTCAGGAAAAGGCACCAGGGGAAAGTATAAGGGATAATCATAGAGAGGAAAAAAGAAATGACATACGAAAAGGACAGGTCAGGGGAATTTAATGAAAGAGTTAGAAAAATGGTAGAAGCAGGATACGAAACTGTTGCGAGGGAAGCAATTATCTGTACTCGATGCCCGCTTCATAAAAGCGCGATAAAAAGAGTGATTGGAAAAGGCTCCTGTAATCCTAAAGTTATGTTCATAGGGGAAGCCCCCGGAAACAGCGAGAATAAAAGCGGAATTCCTTTTTACGGGAGAGCTGGAAAAGAACTCGATAAAATGGTCGAATATATGGGGCTTACGGAAAGGGACTGGATGGTAACAAATACCGT
>CAZFNE010000409.1:0-2897 GCA_964520335.1 uncultured Methanosarcinales archaeon
TCCGGATATTCCCTTGATACGAAAGAGGCTTACCACTTCCTGACTGAAAGTGCAGCGAATTTAAGCCAGGCAGGTTTTGGGCTATTTCTCCCTGGTTGGTGGACCCGTAAAGGTACAAAAACCCATTTAAAAGCCCAGGCAAAAGTTAAAAGCAAGAAGTTACAGGCCGGAAACGGGCTGACTCTTGACGAAATCATCAGTTTTGATTGGGAAATCGCCCTTGGAGACAGGGTGTTAACAATCAAAGAACTGCAGGCCCTTGCGAAGCTAAAAGCTCCTCTTGTAAAAATCCGCGGACAGTGGGTTGAGGTAAACGATTCCGAAATTCGGGCCGCTCTTGAGTTCTGGAAAAAGAACCCTCATGGAGAAGCAAGTCTTCTGGAAGTCATAAAGCTGGCTGTGGGCGCTTCCATAAAAACTGAAGGCGTGGATTTTGAAGGGCTCAATGCATCGGGCTGGATTGGAGAATTAATCAGCCGTTTAAAGGACAAAGTCGGATTTGAAGAACTTCCTGCTCCCAAAGGGTTTTCAGGAACCCTCCGCCCCTACCAATTTCGCGGTTACTCCTGGCTTGCTTTTCTGAGGCAGTGGGGCATAGGAGCCTGCCTTGCAGACGATATGGGGCTTGGTAAAACCGTCCAGACTCTTGCTCTCATCCAGCGTGACCTGGAACAAGTTGAAGAAGAAGTCGAAAGGCGTAAAGAAATAAAACCGGTCCTTCTGGTCTGTCCGACATCTGTTATTAATAACTGGAAGAAAGAGGCTTCTCGTTTTACGCCTGAAATTTCAGTAATGGTACATCACGGCATCAGCCGGAAGAAAGAGGAGGAATTCAAAAAAGAAGTAATGGGCCATACTATTGTTATCTCCAGTTATGGACTTTTGCAACGGGATGTTAAGTTTTTAAAGGGAGTTTCCTGGGCCGGAGTAGTACTGGATGAAGCCCAGAACATCAAAAACCCTGAAACTAAACAGGCAAAGGCTGCCAGGGCTCTGGATGCTGACTACCGCATAGCTCTTACAGGGACTCCGGTTGAAAATAATGTAGGAGATCTCTGGTCTATCATGGAGTTTTTAAACCCCGGCTTTCTCGGCAGCCAGACTGGCTTCAAGCGGAATTTCTTTATCCCCATTCAGGCAGAAAGAGATCAGGAGGCTTCAAGGAAGCTGAAAGAAATTACAGGTCCTTTCATCCTGCGCCGCTTGAAGACCGATAGTTCAATTATCTCTGATCTGCCGGAGAAGATGGAGATGAAGATCTATTGCACACTGACAAAAGAACAGGCTTCTCTCTATGCTGCAGTCCTCGAGGATATCGAAGAGGCGATGCAAGAAGCTGAAGAAGGCATCCAGAGAAAAGGTATAATCTTATCTGCGCTTTCAAGGCTCAAGCAGGTCTGCAACCATCCAGCACAATTTTTGAAGGACAACTCTGGAATTCCTGGACGGTCAGGAAAGCTTGCAAGACTTACCGAAATGCTGGATGTGATTCTGGAAAATGGGGAAAAAGCCCTTGTTTTCACCCAGTTCGCAGAGATGGGAAAAATGCTAAAAGAGCATCTCCAAGAGAGCTTCGGCTGTGAAGTCCTTTTCCTGTACGGTGGAGTTCCAAGAAAGCAGAGAGACCGGATGCTTGAGCGTTTCCAGGAAGGAAAAGAATATCTCCCGATTTTCGTCCTCTCTCTTAAAGCCGGAGGTACGGGGCTTAATCTTACGGGAGCAAATCACGTTTTTCATTTTGACCGCTGGTGGAACCCGGCTGTAGAAAATCAGGCAACTGATAGGGCATTTCGTATAGGCCAGACTAAAAACGTTGAAGTGCACAAGTTTATCTGCGCGGGCACGCTTGAAGAAAAAATCGATGAGATTATCGAGCGCAAAGTGCAAGTTGCAAAAAACGTTGTAGGGACGGGGGAAGATTGGCTTACAGAACTTTCCAACGAGGAATTGAAGGACATTCTTGCGCTTCGAGAAGATGCGGTAGGTGAATAAAATGCCAGCTTACTGGGGCGGTTATTATGAGGCCACAAAGCCTATTGAAGTCAAGGGAGGCATCAAAACAAAATCCAAACGTGGAAGTTTTGCCCAGAACTGGTGGGCAAAACGCTGGATCAAAACCCTTGAAAGCTTAGATATGGGGGCCAGGTTAAGCAGGGGAAAAACCTATGCTCGTAAAGGTCAGGTAACCTCCATTAAAATCGAAACCGGGCTTGTAAGGGCGAAAGTCCAGGGTTCAAACCCTAAACCTTATTCAGTAACAATCAAAGTTCGTACTCTGACAGGTTCCGAATGGGAGCTCCTTGCAGAAAAACTTGCCTTGAAACCTATCTTTGCAGCAAAGCTTCTTGCAGGTGAGATGCCTGAAGACATCGATTCCGCATTCAAGGAAATAGGCCTTTCCCTTTTTCCCGAAAAACTTGATGATCTTGAAACTGATTGCTCTTGCCCTGATTGGTCCAATCCCTGTAAGCACATTGCAGCCGTTTACTACCTTCTAGGGGAAGAATTTGATAGGGACCCCTTCCTGATCTTTAAGCTAAGGGGCGTGGATATGGATGATTTTATTTCTATTCTCGGGAAAAGCTCAGGCCCGGAAAACCAGAGTCTTGTTGCAGAAGCAAGGACCTCTTTAGAATTTAATACTGAGAATAGCACTAAAATTGATCTGGAAAGCACTCCTTTTTCCCCGGAGCCACTATCTCTTGATCCAGGATCTTTCTGGGGGAGGCTTCCCGAAAAACCTGAAGAGAAAAAAAATTCTTCGCTTGAAGCGCATATCCCTCAGGTTTCGGCAATTCTTCCAAAAAAACTTGGAAAATTTCCTCTCTGGAGTGGTGAAGAGGATTTGCTTGAAGTGCTGGAG
The DNA here is from genome assembly GCA_964520335.1 of uncultured Methanosarcinales archaeon. Lineage (GTDB taxonomy): Archaea > Halobacteriota > Methanosarcinia > Methanosarcinales > Methanosarcinaceae > Methanosarcina. The sequence goes on from CAZFNE010000409.1 coordinate 2,864, forward strand.
GAAATCTACAAAAAAGCTTCACCTGCAGGGATGA
>CAZFNE010000410.1:0-2896 GCA_964520335.1 uncultured Methanosarcinales archaeon
GGAAAAACATACATTTACACACAAAATGTCGCATTATTTAAAATGGTGACTATAACTTAATTAGTTATTTGATTCAATTTAATTAGATCTGGTTTGGTCTAATTTAATTCAATGTATTCAATTTAATTCCTTTAATCGCTTTAATCGCTTTAATTCCTGATCAGCTCTTATTTACTCAGCTTTTACTTACTAAACTTTTATTTGAGATATATCAGAGAGGTATCTAAGCATGAAAGTTGCCTGCATTCAGATGGATGTGCTTCACTGCCAGAAGCAAAATAACCTTGAAAAAGCCCTTCACATGGCTTTTGAAGCAGTAGAAAAAGGAGCTGAGCTTATCGTCCTCCCTGAAGTTTTCTCAACAGGCTTTTGTTATGAAAAATTCGAAAATGCCGCAGAAACTCTCCCCTCTCCAATTCTTGAAAACCTGGCCTGTTTCTCAGAAGCTAATGACTGTATCCTCTTAGGTTCCATAATCGAAAAGGCTGCTATCGGAAATTTCAATGAAAAGAATGTTTTAAAAGAGAAAAAAGAAAATAAAAATGCTGCAATCTCAAATAAAAAAATTTCTTCCCAGCCCGATGCATGTACAGGTTACTATAACTTCGGATTTTGTTTTGAAAAAGGTACGCTTGCAGGCACTTATCGGAAAACACATCCTTTTAAAGCTGAAAACCAGTACTTCTGCAAAGGAAATTCAATAGAACCTTTTTCCCTGAAAAAACATGACTTGAAGATCGGATTCCAGATCTGCTATGAACTCCGTTTTCCTGAGATTGCAAGAAAACTTTCCCTTGCAGGCTCGGACCTGCTTGTGACAACTGCAGCTTTTCCAAATCCCAGATCCGAACACTGGAAAATCCTTGTAAAGGCAAGAGCGATTGAAAACCAGATTCCGCATATTGCCTGTAACCGAACAGGCTCTGCTCCTGACTGCACTTATTTCGGAAGCTCGATGATAATCGATTCCTGGGGAGAAGTAAAAGCAGATGCCGGAGATAAAGAGTGTGTAATTGTTTCTGAAATTGATTTATCCCAGAAGGATGAAGTCCGTAAAATGATCCCTGTGTTTGAAGACCGCAGAACTGAACTTTATTGATGTTAGAGAATTTTTTTGTCAATTTCCTTTTTTAAATTCTACATTTTATTTTTTTATTTAATCCACGTATTTTTATGAAAACTTTTTTACATAAAAATTAACTTGTGATTATAAAAATTGGGCCTTGGGTTTATTTTTATATAAGTCTTTTGTTTTAGCACAAAATAAAAGAAAATATACACTATTTAAAAGGATATCTTGTTGTGAAAAACGATAGTGTAGATAAGTAGGTGATAAATTGTTAAAAAATCGAGTCTTAATATTATTAATCGCTATATGTTTTGTATAAGGAACGGCACCTTCCGTTTTAGGGGCAACACCGATTTCAAAGTCAAGTCCTGTTTATATTAGTGGATTATATGTGGGTGCTCCTCATCAAACTGTAAATCAGGAGTATGTTAAAGTTACAAATAAAGGGACAGCCGATGTAAAAATGAAAGGCTGGAAAATAACAGACAAAGGTAAAAAGCATACCTATTATTTCCCATCTACATTCGTATTAAAAGCTAAGAAAACAGTGACAATCTATACTGGAAAAGGTAAAAATACCGCAAATAAACTGTATTGGGGTAGAGCTGCATATGTATGGAATAATGAAGGGGATACGGCTTATCTCTATAATACGCAGGGAAAATTAGTCTCTTCACGGAATGGATAATTCCAAAAGCGAATATTCTTCCTTTTTCTATTTTTAAGCGTCTATAACCTTTAATTTATATGCTTAATTTTTCTTACAAAAACTCTGAAATATTTTTCTATTATACTTTATGATACTTTACTTGGAAATAGAGGGGAGATTATACATTCAGACGAATCTCAATATCTCTAATAACTTTACTTTTATTGACAAGCTTAGAGCTGCAGCTACCCTTAAAGTAGGGAAAACTAGCCCAATAATCATTATAAGACAATTCAAAGCGCTGTAAATGACTCACATACGATAATATTCTAGTTGCTAATGCTCTTTCCTCTCTTGTAAGTAACCGTGGGTTGTACCTCACTAACTGGTTGACATTTTGCTTTAAACTATAAATGCTCATACGTGCTTGTTTTCTAAGTTTATCAACTTACAAGAAATTAAACTTTATATAACGCGAAAACACGATAACGAAGCAGGTATGTAAGAATGCTGGAGAAATATCAATTTACTATTAATTAACACATTCTATTTAAGAAAGTCAAAAATTCAGTGAATTCTTTCTAATATAAAATAAAAGCACATGGAATAGAGAAGAAATAAGCAATAAATGAATTAATAGAAATGAATAAGACCTATAAATTAAAAAATACACAGAGCTTGCATCAACTGCCAGCTATACTATTCCCAAAGACCTTATTTAGTAAAATTATTCCGGGCATTGAGGTAAGATCCCTCTGCAATTTCCACACTACCGTTAAGGTTAGTAATCTTCATATTAAACTTCTGGGCAAATATTTTAACGTTCTCATCAAATTCTGAATTATTTGCTAGAAGTCCAGTATTTATTTTTGCAGTCATACAATAAAGAGAGTTTTTGAGATACTTGTCAGAGCCTTGACTTTCAGTTTCGTTTTCCCGTTTCTTCCAGCTCGAGGCCCACATAGGTGTCATGTAGATTGTTCCCATGCCCTGAAATTCGGTCATAGCCTTGACATATGCTTCATTTCCCCCGAGTGCTAAACTGATGCAGTCTTCTACAACCTCCCCGTTTCTATCTTTCAGGAAGAAAAGTGGACAGTCAAGGTCTGATAAATCTTCTTTTAGCTTTCCAAGGGCATGTCCACAGGTGCCATAAAAAATAAGAATCCTATCCGAGA
>CAZFNE010000411.1:0-2893 GCA_964520335.1 uncultured Methanosarcinales archaeon
CCGATGTCAACAAAAGGTGAGTTCTGGTATACGATGTCTGGAGAAGCCTCACGCAGCCGGTTATCAGAGACTTTTATTTCGGAAACTGCTAACTCTTCAGAATCTTCAGGCGGTGCTACATTAACAAACCCTGTCACGGTGTTGCTGCCTGCAGCATTGCTTACAGTAAGTACAACTGCATAGTTTCCTGCTTTTGAATATGTATGAGTTGGGTTCTGGAGAGTTGATGTACTTTTATCTCCGAAATTCCAGTTCCATGCAGTTGGCGAATTTATACTCTGGTCAGTAAACTTTACTGTTAGAGGTGCATATCCTGAAGCTGGGGACATCGAAAAAGCAGCAACAGGAACTTTGGGAATCCGGGATTCGAATATCTGATTTCCGCTAACTTCTGCGTTTTGAATATTTTTAATTGTTATTCCGGAAGGGGAACTCAATGTATTTACATTTATTAAGATGTTATCTTTTATTTTCACATCACCATTTGTGAATGAATTCCCATCTATGTATACTCCTTCCAGTTTTATATTCTCGAAGGTGTTATTGGAAATATCTAAGTTCACGCCATTTATCAGGAACTTCTGATACACTGCCTGTTGAGAAAGATTGCTAAAAGTGTTTCCACTTATTATTATATTCCTGATGCTTCCCTGGTATGGGTAATAAATCCCATATCTTCCTTTATTTTGAGTATTATTTCTAATTATGAGAGTTTTATCGATTCCCCATCCTCCCCTGTACATATCACCTGACATGTCCTTAAATGTATTATTTTCGTAAATGTGTACTCCATCATTTACACCGCCGCGTTTAAATATCCCTCCATATCCCCCAATAATTTCATTATTAGAAAATATTGACTGCTGTGCGCCATCTGAAAATGCTACAAAGTACGGGAGTTGTGGGTATATTTTATTTCCAGTTACGACAAAATTAATAGTAACAGCGTGAGCATCAACAACCCAGGAACCCCGTATGTTTGCCCCTATCAACGTGTTATTGGTGATAAAAACATCTCGATTTAAGGATTTACGTTCATCCGAATTGCCTGTTACAGCATGTCTGCAATTCTCGATATGGTTATTGTCTATATTAACTAAAGCCGAACCACTGGCTACATTTACTCCATATCCGCTTCCCGGAAAAAGTGAATTGTAAATTTCATTATTTTTGACGCTCACATTAAAACAAGAATAGAGGCATACAGCACCAAATCCGCTATTATTAAACCAGGAATCGGTGACAGAACTGTCACTGCAATATCTCATAACCAGTGCGTGATGAAACATTGCAGCACCCGTATCCTCTATCCTTATATTCTTTATATGCATCTGAACGGGTCTGTATACTTCTATCTGTACAGTTTCGGACAGGCGGTAATCTCTAAGAAGGGCTTGATTTAGAGTGATGACATTTCCGTTTACACTTTTAACAGCATACATTTCCCCTGTCATTTGATCAGGATAATTATCAGGACAATCAAGAGGACACCACTGAACATTTTTCCAAATTTTAATTAAATCATTCGGGCGAACGCCGGAAGCGTCAGTTAAAGTCAGTTGGGATGATCCATTTTTAGCGTCAGCATATAGTCTTTTCTTTGCAATCATGGATCCATTGAAAAGAATCTCGTTGTTCACTTCTTGAGCTAATCCTCTATCAGGGGTTCGAATGTAAAAGGTTACATTTCCTTCGCCTGTTATGTTAAGGCTTTTATTCGCTTGAGATATTTCATTTGTAATATAATAGTCTCCTTCTCTGATAGTTATCGTATCCCCGCTTTTTGAGTAATCCAGTGCTGCCTGAATGCAAGCTGAATTGTTTGCATAATTGGGTGTATGAAAAAGAGCCGGTCCGGCCGGGCCAGTCTGTTTGTCAATTACAATATTTGCCGCCAGAGCTGCGGGGCAGCTTAACAAAAGACAAAAAAGAGTAAGGATAAACATTGTCATAAAAGTTTTCAAATTTTTCATAGTAAATCCCCCTAACCCGTTTAACTTAGACCCTATCAGAAAAGTGTTGTGATCACTAATTTTTACAACTGGCATATTCAAAACTGAAATAAACACTTGCTACTGTGATTGATTATAACTTCACATATGCCACTTTTGACTTTTCGAGAGGTTCTAAGAGGACTTAAATAAGTTTAGTTTAAAACACACTTTTACATTAATAACTATGTAACTATTTTTGCATTGATATTAACTTTTCTACTATGTTAAAAAAGTATGTTAAAAAAGTTATGCTCTTCTGGCACTTTTATGTAAACAGTCTAATCAAGTCATTGAGACAAATAATAAACCTATAAAATGCATATCAAGATGGGTAGGAGAATATCCAAAAATATAGGCTTACGATATGAAATTTACCTTTATTTCTCTCCCAATCTGAGTTGCTAACTGAGAATTAAACATCAATAAGTGGTAACAAAGAAATTTGCCATTTTCAGGCTTTTGGCCTGTATCTTTTACCTTTGATAATTAAATCTTGTGTTTATTCCCTATTTGCATTACTTGCTATAAGCGTAACCAGGCAGGTTCCTGTTTTAAGTAGGTATTCCCTGGACTCTGGGATGTATAGAACTTCTATAAATATATAAAAAACTAAAACATTTTTCTGAAAAGCAAGCATTGGAAAACTAATATTTCCCGCAGCTAGCATTTCAGAGTACTTCCTTAAAGGACGTCTAAGTCTTTACTTCTAAGCCTTTAGCTGTACACCAGTTGAAGTTTTGGCTCCTGATCGATGTTCCCGATGTCGGTACTGTAGAACGCAATGTAATTGTTGCTTTCAGTTTTTGCTTTTAGCAGAAAACCAGTATTTGCATATTTGCCACTGGTATACTCCTTTACAAGATCTGTAACATCCAGCTCGTAATACCTGTTGTCTGGAA
>CAZFNE010000412.1:0-2888 GCA_964520335.1 uncultured Methanosarcinales archaeon
TAACCAGGCTAAAGAAAAACCGCTTAGTTAACCCTGATAATACTGGTAATTTAGCGATCGAATTGGTAACTATTCCACCAACAGGAATTACAGTCCATCTGAGACAATACGGCTTTATTAAGGTATTTCGGTTAGTTTCCAGTGACGGAGACACGCATTACTGGGCTACAGATGTACTTGATATGCAAGAGGAACAGAGAAAAGAATTGGCAAAGAAAGCCTGGAAAATTGAAGAATATCATAGGGCAATTAAACAGTTTTGTGGAGTGGAAAAATGCCAGGCAAGAAGGAATAACGTACAGAGAGCACATATTATGATGGCTCTAAGAGCATTTCTAAGGTTTGAGATCCAAAGAATAAAAACAGGTATTACATGGTTTGAATTAAAATTGAGCATTACAAGAAATGCTATTAATAAATTTATAAGAAATCCAATTTATTCATTAACATGAAAATTCAGAAAATTAAAAAGTTGACTGCAAAGCAGTCAACTGCGTAAGTCCTAATTATATAAGAAAAAGAAAAATTAGCCGATATGCGAGAGTTTCCCAGCCAAATTAATTGCTAAAGGTTCAGAGGCTATACTCGTAGGATTCCGTTGGTTCAAATCCTGTCCCTCGCACTAAAATTATGCGTAATAAGTAAGTATCAAAAAATGTAAGCACTTTGTAAGTTTTAGGAAGAACCTCTTTTAAAAAAATCGCCGACAAAATATTTAATTCATGATTTCGTTTAAATATAATGTATAGCTTTTTTCTATTCTGTTTTGTAGAAATAATTCTAAGTATTTTTTCTAAAAACACTATAGCCACAAATTATTTTTTAATTACGGTTTTAATAGAACAGTTAAATCTTTTGTACATATATGGATTTCGCATATTACTTGTTTCAAGAGCCCTCTTTTTACAATGTATATATCTCAAAACCACACATATGCTTAATTAAGATTTAGTTTTCATACCGAAACATCCGCTTAGCTAAATTTATTGGAAGCTTTTTAAATAAAATGACGAGAGGTATGCTGAGTAGAATAAGTAAGCTCATAAACAAATTAAGAAAAAAAATCAGTTAATGAATAGAACAGTTTAGAAACAAACCAAAAATATTTTACTTAAAAAATATAAAATAGAAGAAAGATGAAATACATAGCCAACTATAATATAAAATAAATGGAATTAATTATAAGTCGAAGGCTAGTTTTTAAAACGGAATAGTTAGCCTAAGATGGGGGAGGTAGTATGAAAATTAACAAAAGATTGATTTCAATAATACCCTTAGTAACAACAATTCTAGTCTTGTTTTTAATTTTCATTTCATCTACAGCATCAGCAATGTATGCATTGCAAACCACTAATGGGAATTATCTTACAGCAGTAAACGGTGGAGGACAGACTACAGATACAATCCATTCCGATGCAACAGTTATCTCAGAAAATGAGAAATTTAATCTAATTTCCCAAAGTGGGAGTTGGAATGCATTGCAAACTATTAATGGGAATTATCTTACTGCAGTAGGTGGTGGAGGACAGACTACAGACGCAATCCGTTCTGATGCAAAAGCTATCACAAACTATGAGATGTTTAACCTAATTCCATTGGGTGGAAATCAGTATGCATTGCAGACCTTTAATGGGAATTATCTTACTGCAGTAGGTGGTGGAGGACAGACTACAGACGCAATCCGTTCTGACGCAACGACTATCACAAAATATGAGACGTTTACACTTACATCTGGGATTTGACCGTCAGAATTATTTAGGCTATGGTTTGCATCTTGAGATAATAACTCAAAGCTCTAATTATCTGTAAGTCGAAAAGTAAGCAGCAGTAAGCCATCATAAGTGTATCAGTGCAAAAAAGCACTCATAAGACTCTTCCAATTTTTAGAGGAATCTTTATCAAAACGGTTTTAACTATTTATCAACAAAGCAGTTTGAGATATAGATCATGACTAACTAGAGATGTCTAATTTCTAACTAGTGAGAAAATGGAAGAAACAATCACTAGCTAATAATCAAAGAAAATAATCTCAGTGAAATGTGCTTATTAAATCATAATAAAAAGGGTAATGATATTGTTTTGCTCATGTTGAATAGTTAAAAACACATTCAATAGAAAATTCAACTTTGGATGTCGATTACCAGTAGCCTGCACCTATGAGCAGAAAGGATTTATTACAAACATTTACGGTAAATCTGGAAATGTCTTTTTATAAGGTTCGTTATCCATGTATTCTTTCCATTCCTCTGGATAAAGATTCCGGGTTAAATGACTACTGGCTTCTTTTATAAGAACTTCTGTACTACATATCCACAACCTTGCAGTATCGTCATTACACGCCGTTATAATGTATTTCCCTTCAGGACTGAACACAACTTTGTTCACCGGACTATCATGTTTCAGAACAGTAATTTCTTTACCTTTTATTGTATCCCATAAATGTGCTGTTTTATCATAACTTGCTGTTGCCACATATTTTCCGTCAGGACTGAACACAACATTATTCACAGGACTAGTATGGTTCAGAGTAAAAACTCGTTTACCAGTTACTATATTCCATAAACATGCAGTATTATCCCAACTCGACGTAGCTACGTATTTTCCGTCAGGACTGAATGCAACATTATTCACAGGACTAGTATGGTTCAGAGTAAAAATTCGTTTACCAGTTACTATATTCCATAAACATGCAGTGTTATCCCAACTCGACGTAGCTACGTATTTTCCATCAAGACTGAATACAACATTATTTACTGCACCACTATGGTTCAGAGTAAAAATTCGTTTACCTGTAGATGCATTCCAAATTCCTGCTGTTTTGTCAGCACTAGCTGTAGCTACGTATTTTCCATCAGGACTGAATACAACATTATTTACTGAATTATTAT
>CAZFNE010000413.1:0-2864 GCA_964520335.1 uncultured Methanosarcinales archaeon
GCAACAATATTTTTCGGGATTGTTTGAATACTGATATTGTACTTCATAACAGTATCATTATAAAATTGCCTTGCATAAGAGATTTTATTTTCAGTATCAGATAGATCTTTTTGAAGCTGCATAAAGTTCTGGTTGGCTTTCAGGTCAGGATAATTCTCTGCGACTGCAAATAAAGATTTCAAGGTAGAGGAAAGGTAATTGGAAGCTTCTGCGGTTTCATTTACTCCCTGAGCAGCCATAACTGCAGCCCTGGCTTTTGTGATGTTTTCAAAAAGAGATTTTTCGTGTTTTGCATAACCTTTTACGGTTTCTAATAAATTTGGGATAAGATCCTGCCGCCTTTTTAGCTGAACGTCTATTTGAGCCCAGGCATTTTCTACCCTATTTCGTTGTTTTATAAGATCATTGTAAATTACAACAAAAAGTAAGCCTAAAATCACGATTAAAACTATCAAAATCTCAAGCAACAAATAAATCACCCTCCTCTGTTTTTACTTTTAGTTCTCTTTTATTTATTATTCCAATTTTATCTCTAAATCCCGGTTTTACTCAATTTTTATTTTCTGTGTGAAATAAAAAATGCTTTTTAGTCTCCAATTATCCTCAAACTGCTTCTATTCTCTTCAACTTTATATATAAATTTGACCTAAAATAATTATACGAAATCAATTGATTAAATCAAATTAAATTACATCTTTAATCTGAATAATAAGGTATTGAGATACCTTATCTTGCCCCTCCGCCTCCTCCTCCAGAGCCTCCTCCAACTCCCCCAACTCCTCCGCCTCCCTGAGAAGCCGGGTTGGATGACGCATAAGCACTATCAAAACCTGCTCCAAAGTAAGCATAATTGTGGTGTATGAGATAGAAGTTGCTTGACTGTAGTTGTTCGGCTGGCACAACTAGAGTCATGTTATGAATTACTTCCTCTGCAATTCCAAGTGCGGTCGCATATACCAGATAAAAGTCCCAGATTTTTATGGATTCAGGCGGATGTTCCTTAAGTGCAGAAAAGTCTGCCAGATATTTTTTGAAGTTATTCCATTTTTCATAATACAATTTGCCTTCAGGAGTCCAGTGCCCCAGGATTCTTTCGGCAACTAAGGAGAGGGCTATACAAAGAAGCCCGATTCCTCCAATTAAAAGTATGAGCATATTCAAACTGGAAGCTAGAGGGAATTCATTTGAAGGGAAATATCTTGTGGCTCCCACAATATAAGAAATTGCCAGAAATGTGAGAATTCCTCCAAAGATCTGGATATATGTATTTCCTTCACTCCGAAACAGCTTGTCAATTCCAGTACGTGCTTTAACTCTCTTATTCCAGCGGGTGATAAAGTCGTAAAAATCGGTTCCTTTTCCAAGCTCTTTTTTCAATTGTTTCCAGGATACTTTGTTTCCAGAGGCGTGGTACTTTAATAAGTTAAGAGCTTCTGCTTCGAAATCTTCCAATTTACCTGGACTTTCTCTGCCCTTTACACTGGAATTATAATTTGAATCAGAATTAGAGTCAGAATTAGAATCCGAATTAGAACTAGAACCATAATCATAAGCATGCCCATCAGGGCCATTATCATGAAGTTCAAGAATAATGTCTTCGGATTTGGATTTGGATAACCCTCCCCATTTGCTTTCTTCCGTTTCGATTGTTTGTATGGAAATGTAACCCCGATAAATCAGGTCCATAATAGTAGCTGTAAAACCACTGATTTTGGGAATTCCGTCGCTCCCTTCCATGATGGCATTGACAACAGCAGGTTTGGAGGCTGTAGGGGGTTCTCTTTCGTATATTCCGGTATAATCTATTTTTGGTTCCCTTCCATATTTGAAGTAGATAAACAGGGGGAAAGCAAGTGCAAAAAGCCCGAATAAAATTGTCGCATAATAAATGCTTTTTAAGATTGAGCCCCGCTCTTGATATTCTTTTTCAATATCCAGTATTGTTTTGAGCCCTTCTGCATTGTCTATCTTAACAAAATTGGGATTTGGAGAAGCAATTCTTGGGAAAACAACCCTTATTTCATACCATTGATTTACAGGAATTTCATTTGCTTCCAGGTTAATGACATTGTTTTCGACATTTGCTCCTGCTGTATATCTGGTTGGATGAATCCAGTACTGAAGCTTGCTCTCATTTTCTACGGGAAAAACAATACTCGCTCTCAGGTTCTCAAGAGGTTTATCCCATTCCTCCCCCCACAATTTATAGTGGAATTCAGAAACGTCCCTGTGAACTTTTACTGCCCCGTAGTGGTCATAAGAAATAAAGAAAGTTACTTTTTCAGGAGTAGGATTCGGAAGTGAGCCTATCAGTTCATATCCTTCTGAAGTTTCCTGTATACTGAATTTACATGCATTATCCGAACAATATCCAGTAATATTTTGTATAGATTCGCCCTGGCCTACAGGAAGTTTCCTGAAAACTTCATTGTAATCCCCATCAAACGTATACGAAATCGCCTCTTCTACATGCACTATTCCATTGGGATTTACAGTAATGTTTGTTGTAGCTTCCTGCAGAGAATAATCTCTTGCACTAACTGGGGATATCAGAAATAAAAGAGCAAATAAAAGGATGAATACTTTTAAAATTGTTAAATCAGGATCTAATTTCTTATTCAATTCTCTTCTAAACCCAGCAGAATTATAAGAAAGCTGCAGTGGGATGCCTCCATTTTTGTTTTAATAAAAAATCCAAAGATCTTCAAAATATATTTTTTAGTATTTTCTTCTCCAAATTGTTTCAAATAATTTGAAGTATGCTAGAAAGCTCATACTTAATTAAGAAACAAAGTAGTTAACAGCAAACATATTATTAAATACTTATGTGTTGAGAAGTTACTTAGAAGTCATTTTCTATTTTC
>CAZFNE010000414.1:0-2859 GCA_964520335.1 uncultured Methanosarcinales archaeon
GACCCTTTCCCTTTACTGGTATTATCCAGAAGGAAGCTCAAGACCGCAGGATACTGTAATTGAGGTTTACAGGCCTTCTTCTTCCTGGAACCCGAGTTATGTAAGCTGGAATAAAAGGGACAAAGGAACTGCATGGAATAATGCTGGAGGCGACTGGTATGACAAAAACGGTGTCTTACAGGGCAGTACTCCGTATGCTACAATTACAATTAAAGGCAGTACCCTTCCTGACAACAGGTATTACGAGCTTGATGTAACCGACCTCGTAAATGAATATGTCAGTGGAAAGTATGCTAACACGGGATTCCTTATCAAGGCGAAAACTGAAAGCGACAATTACATTGCATTCTACAGCAGCGATATCGGGAACGTAAATCAGGAGCCAAAGCTTAATATAACAAAGAAAGTAGATTCGGTGGCAGTACCTGTAGTGACTGTAAATACAACTATTACCGCTGCAAAAGATAACCGTCTGCGTGAAGCTTCTCCTTCCACAGTCTACCTGAGTTCGCCCTATATTGATGTCGGTGGAGTTAATAATGTCAGATACAGGGATGTAATAGGGTTTAACTTGAGCGCGTATATCGGCTCTACCGATGTAAGTAACGCAACCCTTTCCCTTTATTGGTATTATCCTGAAGGAAGCTCAAGACCTGAGGATACTGTAATTGAGGTCTACAGACCTGCTTCTTCCTGGAACTCAGACTATGTAAGCTGGACTAAAAGGGACAGTGGAGTTGCATGGGGTAATGCAGGAGGAGACTGGTACGACAAAAATGGAGTCTTACAAGGTAGCACTCCTTATGCTACATTAACAATTAAAAACAGCACTCTTCCTGACAACAAATACTATGAATTGAATGTAACTGATCTCGTAAAAGAGTACACAAGTGGAAAGTATGCTAACACCGGGTTCTTTATCAAAGCCCGCACAGAGAGCAATAACTATATAGCTTTCTACAGCAGCGATATCGGGAACGTAAATCAAGAGCCAAAGCTGAATATAAAAGGGAATATTTTAGTATCGAAGCTCTAACTTTAGAACGAGAACTCTAAGAGACTGGATGTGCGGAGATTAAAACCTCTGTACCCAATCTTTGAGTTCTTCCAATTCTTTTTCAAATGAAATGAATTTTCTTGCTAAATCTGCGATTTTTGAGATGGGTTATATAGACTCAAAAAAATGCATATTCTTTCAAGGAAAAAAAAATATACAATACTCGATTTATATTAAACCGGAGTTTATATTTTGTAGTATCAAACCGCATCAAGTGACTCATAAAATGTAGTGTATAACAAAAAATTAATTCTGTTTGGCACAAATTCAAAGCATTTTAATATAAAATCGACAGATATATGACTACTAATATAAACGAGTGTGTAACAAAAATATCTAAATTCCCATTATGTAGGGTATAACATATAATCCCTATAACAAGACGCTCCATATTGTTTTCTTCCTTATAAGGAAGGGGAAAACACTATCATTACCAATCTTTGGGCGAATTCAAGATGTGGTGACGCCAAAGTTGAATCAAATGGGTTTGGAGCTTAATTAATTTTTTGTTATACCTACGCAATATCAATAGCTATAGCCCGATTTTTATGATATCTTATAAACTCCGGATAAAATGAGAATTCAAGCTCTAGTCTTCGATTCCAAAATAAATTCCTTATTAAATAGGAAATTCGAAATTGATGGATAGATTCAAAAGTCAAGTTTTGTGAACATACTTAGGAATCACAGTACTAGTTTCACTGTATTGTTGTATAGTTGAACTATGGTAAAGCCAATAATTTTTAACAGATGTTCCTTATTATCTTTTGTCTTATCGATTCTTTCATCCAGCTATTCATACTTCGTTATATCAAAAACAATTGATTAGACTTTTCAGATAATTGCTTCGCGATCTAAATCTGAATTTTCTCTAAACTCACAAACTTATCCCCTCAGTGTCCAAGTATCTATCTAGTGTCGCGTAAACAACAAAATGTCGTATAAAATCAATTGCAACTATTTAGAATCGTTAAATCTTTGAGGACTGACGAGACACTAGAGAGGCTGGAGTTTTTCTTTGTGATAAAGTATTGTGTTCAATTCCTTATAATTTCTTCCAAATTCATCAAAAAACATGACAATCTGTAATCGGCTTGAACTTTCGAGAATAGCGGCTTTGGAAATCTAAACACTAATATTTTTCCAAAAATTAATGTATTTTGGGCGCTCTGAAACATAGCAACATGGTTAAGAGTGATTATCAGACATTTGATCCAGGACTAACCTTTGATAATGGAAATTCTCCTAAAGCATGTTTTGTGCTCAGAAGGACAAGTAAAATATCTCTATCTGGTAGTATGTATTTACAGGCTTTATGAGATATACTGAATTATTACAAATATCTATCTTTAAGTACGTTAATTAGCAGGATCTAGGAGATATCGTCTGAGAAATTATATAGTGGTTTATTCTATTAATTTAGTGTAAATATTTATGGCCGATGCTGCAGTTGAGAAATGGACTATAATTACTGAGTTGACTATATTATAATCTTCTTAAGTAAGGTGGGATAGTTGAAAGTGATTATCTGGACAGAAAATCCGATATATAAATGGAGAAATACCTTCGATCCTAAGTTGATTGAAAAGATCCATGTATAGAAATATTGAAAAAGGGATAAAAGGCCTCGTTAGAGAAGATACCATGAAGATAATGCTAAAAATTTACTTCCTATTTTTGGTTTTATTAGTTACTACCCCATTATTGGCATTTCTCTCTCATATATATCTAACGTCAATTAATCCTACCGCTTTGGCGGCAAACATTGTGATTGATGATGATCCAGAACCTGCAGTTTCCGG
>CAZFNE010000415.1:0-2854 GCA_964520335.1 uncultured Methanosarcinales archaeon
ATAAATTATATAAGTTTTATAATTTCTATAATTATATTATTTTTATAATTTTTATTATTATGAGTATTATTATTGTAATATGAACCCTTTAGAGAAATAAAATGAAAAATATTTCAGATAAGGAGACTTAACAAAGGGAGTTGGGGAAATATGAAAGCAATAAGAATTCATGAGTTCGGCGATCCTGAGGTTTTAAAATATGAAGAGATTCCAGAACCTCAGCCAGGATACGGAGAGGTTCGAATTAAGGTTATTGCAGCCGGGGTAAATCCACTTGATTGGAAAATACGCAGAGGCTATCTAGGCGAATTGCCTTTGCCTATGACAATGGGAATAGATGTTGCAGGGATAATAGATGCCTTAGGCCAGGGTGTGACGCTTTTTAAACCAGAAGAGCATGTTTTTGCAAAAGTATCCATTGGACAGGGAGGATACGCCGAATATACAGTTGTCGATTCCAAACAGGTTGCTCCGAAACCGAAAAGTATCGGGTTTATTGAAAGTGCTGCAATTCCTACTGCTGGCCTTGCTGCCTGGCAGGCTCTCTTTGATATAGCCGGGCTTGAAAAAGGGCAATCAGTTCTAATTCACGGCGCTGCAGGCGGAGTTGGGACTTTTGCAGTCCAGTTTGCAAAATGGAAAGGAGCCTATGTAATTGGCACGGCTTCCAGAGAGAATAAGGAGTTTCTAAAAAGTATAGGCGCGGATGAAGTCATTGACTACAAAACTCAGAAATTTGAAGAGGTAGTGAAAAATCTGGATGTAGTCCTTGATACAGTAGGAGGAGATACCTTCGAGAGATCATGGGGAGTATTAAAACCAGGCGGTTTCCTGGTATCAACTGTAGCTACAATCCCTGAAGAGGCTCCTGAAAAATATGGGGTTCGAGCTCAAACCTTTTTAACCACTCCTGACGGAAAAGAACTTGCTCAAATTGCAGCCATAATTGATGAAAAGCAAATCAAACCAATTGTAACGACTGTACTTCCCTTAAAAGAGGCAAAAAAAGCCCATGAAATGAATGAAACTCGCCACACACGTGGGAAAATAGTGCTGCGTGTTTCTGAAGATCCACAATAAAAAATCACAAAAAAATAAATCGCAGAAATCTAAAGAAAAAAATAGTCGAGAAAAGGTCAAAGTAGTTACAACAAGAGTGAGTACTAACAAGAGTAAGTTCTGGGAGTAAATTTGATGTTTTAAAATTCAACAAGCTTTCCAGAATTTGACTTTTTCTTAGATAAATCGTGTCAGTGTAATTTGATTAGCCTGGGAAGAGTTTACAGAGAAAACTTCAATAAACTTAATATACTCATTATTACTATTTTTATTTACAAACAATTATTTTATTTTTGATTATCCACTTAAAAAACACATGAAAATTTAAGAGGATATTATTTTTTGAGCCTTTTATTACATTCCACAAGATTTGCAGGAAATTCTTGGGCTAACTCTAGGACCTGATTGGATTTTCTTTAAAGGGACCCACTAACTGTCCCCATAATTGATGTACAAACAATTAACCATTCATTTTAAAGTTTATCAGGGGTCCAATTATACATCTAAAATAAAGTGGGAGGATTATTATGCACAATATCAGAAATGTCAGTCCAGACAGAGCTTCCGATGACGGTCTGGATTTTCCTGAAGAAGTAAGAAGTTATCGGCGCTATTCAGACGATCCCAAAAAAGTTTGGGGCTATATGGGATTATTTCTCTCTATGCTCTTTGATTGCTTTAATAGGAAATATCCGATTCCAATAAAAACATTTGTTGTATTCACGCTTTCTTTACTGTATCTCATAAGTCCAATTGACATCATTCCAGATCTTCTTCCAATAATCGGGTTTGCAGACGACATCGCTTTACTTTTCTTCGCGGCTAAGCTTGTTAAAGACGATTTAGAGGATTACAGGGTCTGGAAAATGAGCCTGCATGCAGGAGATTTCTTCGAGGAATAATTTTAATTTTTTAATTTTAATTTTTATTAAATTCTAGCGGAAAAATGAGTTGCTGGAAGAAACTTTCTTTTTTATACTTTGGTATTTTAGGATTTTAGAGTATATTAAAATCAATTAGAATACTTCTGGATAACTATGTTCTTTTTTTATCCTAAAAAGATTTTTACTGAAAAAGTCAAAGTGTTAACCAGCTAAAAAGGATATAAATATACTTACAAAGAATACAACGCAGAAACGGATTAATTTTGTTTTGAAGCTTTATAATAGAATTAATTTTGGAATAAAACTTAATTAAAGAGTGTAAACATCATTGAAATCCTTTTATGCTTTTTTGATATGTATTTATCTTATTTCTACTTACATCGAATAAATGTAGCTAATATCCAGAATTGTTTATGAAAAACTTTTAAAGGACTTGTACTTTTTTTGTATGGGAAAATAATGAAAATAGATCGAAAAGTAGTCTTTATTCTGGCTTTTATCTTTGTTCTAATTTTGTTCATTTATATCTTGCCTGAAATAAAGATTGGATTAAAACATAAGGAGGGGTATCCTATCGATCAAACTTCGAATAAGCCAGTTGCACTAGTATACAGAGGCTCTGCGGGCTGTTCAGGATGTTCTGAAGCTATTGGAGCATTACTAAAAAATGATCCTGCATATAATTTTAGTGTGATATATGTTGGTCCAGATGAAGAATTATCTATTCAGGAAGGGTTGAAACTCAAAAATGTAGTTCTGTATGCCCAGCCTGGAGGAGATGGGACTGTTAATCAGGCATTCAAGACTCTGAAATCAGATAAGGCAGCAATCCAAAGTTTCGTCAAAAATGGAGGAAGATATGTCGGTTTCTGTATGGGAGGCTATTTTGTTGATGATGATCCCGGATTTGG
>CAZFNE010000416.1:0-2849 GCA_964520335.1 uncultured Methanosarcinales archaeon
GGAGTAGAAATCGAACCTGAACAGGACAGCGCCCTTATTCTGGCAATTACAGCTTCTGTCGATCAAATGACACATGACTGACCGGTAAGATAAGAGTAAAAGGATTCAAGGCGATTTTTCTTCTTCATTTATGTAAAATTTTACTTTTGAATTCTTTTAGTTTTTCTATTATTTATCCGTCCTTACTGTAAACAAGCAGCTAACTTAAGAGAGTTGTAAAGCATGAATGGAAATGGCAATTCAATTCCAGCCAAAATTTTAATTTACAGTGCTGCTACAGTTGTTCTGACTAGTGAAATGCGGGAAATTGGGAGCATACTTACAACTGTCTTTTTGTCAGTTTTTGCTCCCTGATTTTTCTTTCTCCTGCTCGCTGGCTCAAGCAAAAAGGAGTCCCAAGCACCTCAGTGTCGTTATTATGATTGCACTGGCTGTTCTAATCGTGCTGCTCTGAGAGTTGTGGTTCTTAGCGCGGGTATTAGATTTGGAAACCAGATTTTCCTCTATCAGGATCGTTTAATTGCGATTATGAATACGCTTGCTCCATATATTCCTTCATACGAAGGGCTTTCTGTACAGAATATTCTTCGCAATCTTGTTGTGATTTCAGTCTCTTTTATGAGCAGCGTTCTTAATGGACTTTTAAACACAGGGACAACAATAGGAATAGTCATGCTAACAGCAGCTTTTTTATTAATAGATGCAGTCAAATATGGGCCTATGGGGTTTCTGGGGGTTATTGTAGGGGTAATTGTTGTTGATGTAGTCTCTGAAAATATTATTTTTCCTTCCCTTGCAAAAAAGACCTGAATTTATCTCCTTCGGTTTTATTCCTTTCTTTACTTTACTGGAGTTTTGTGCTCGGGCTTGTAGGGGTTTTACTTTCCGTACCCCTTACGGTCTTTGTAAAAATAGTGCTTGAAAGCTTTGAGGATACCCGCTGGATTGCCAGGTTGTTAGCCCGACAGAAAGTTTGGATGAGAGCGAAACGAGAAGGGGATGAGATAAAAGAGGAAAGAAGGAAAAAGAGGAAAAATAAGAAACATGGGAACACTTTGAAATTATGCAGACCTAAGAGAGCAGGTTAACTTATTATTTCAATTCTCTGCCGTTAATATAAAGAGCGGAAAGATGATACGGGTAGCAATCATATATAATTGCAACCTCAAACACCAAAAATTAGCGTCGTAGCTGCTGCTTTACTGGGAAATGCCTCTCCTACTAGCTATTGTCTCTCAAATATTTGTATTTTAGTTTTTGAGACTTGTCTTCGGATTCTCTACCGTTGAAACACCACTCACATGTTTCCCTATAGTCAACTTTAATTATTTAAAGTGTGCAGATGAAAATACTTAAATTAAATAGGACTTACGCGGTTGAGGTACAAAACCAAATACAATAGAGGTTATGATTAAATGTGCTTTTTAGACAGTTGAGCGTCTAAAGCTGCTGATTTCTCAGTTCAACCGCGTAAGTCCTAATTAAAAAGAAATTATAATATCCCTTTCTGAAATTATCCGAAGAATTTACATTTAACCGCAGCTTCCCAAACTTGTTTAATTGTAGCATCCAAACTGGAGAATTTTCTGACAAAGCCTGTTCATCGGGCTGGTTAAAATAAGAGCAAGGCAAGCAAAATATTTACTTGATCGTAAATAATTATCTGGAAGCTTAAGAAAATATTATGGAATTTTTAAAGTGAATAAATCCCTAAATCACTCTTTTTTTCAATTAACTAATCTTTAATTTTATTTTATGTATGCTAACTTTTATATGTTTTGAATTTTATATATTTTTAGGGAATGACTCTATAACTATTTTTAATCATGATTCTGAAGAGCAGGAAACGGGGAGATTATTCTAAACTGAATTTGCTCCGAACTACTAGAGAGGTTAATAACAAAAAATGGGGGTTGTAAACATAAATGAAAATACCAGTTCAGTACCAGCAAAAATTCTGATTTACAGCACTGCTGCAATTCTTCTGACTCTTGGAATGAAGGAACTAGGATCTATATTGATACCGGTTTTTTTCTCGATTTTCTTCTTTTTGATCTTTGCACCTCTGGTGCACTGGCTTCAGAGGATAGGAGTTCCGGGAACTATCAGTGTAGGGCTGGTGATTCTTTTTTCGTTATTGCTTTTATAGGGTCGGTTATTCTGGTGGCAGGCTCAATAGTCCAGCTCAGTCAAATGGTTCCAAGCTACGAGATTCAGTTATCAAACGTTTTAGACAGCATTTCCCGGAGTTTGCCAGGAATTGGAGTATCTATAGATTCCCTTCTGCGGAATCTTGCGGCAATTACTTTCAATATAACGTCAGCAATCCTTACAGGAGCCTTGAATGCCGGTTCAACAATTGCAGTAATCCTTATTACAACAGCATTTTTACTTCTTGATGCTGCAGGAGCACCCCGAAAGGTACAAAAAGAAGTTGGAGACCAGCCTGCACTCCTTTCGCAGGTTACGGAATTTGGAAGAAGTCTGGTAGACTTTATAGTCTTAAGAACCGAGGTTAATTTTCTTGCTGGCGTTGGAACCGCAATTTTTCTTTTTATCGGAGGAATAGAATTTGCAATTCTCTGGGGTTTCCTGACCTTCATCTTTGGGTATATCCCCTATCTGGGTTTCTATCTGGCCGCTCTTCCACCTATGCTTCTGGCCCTTTTCAAATATGGTCCTTTAGGTGCCATAGCTGTCCTTGCAGGCATATCAATTATTAATACTGTGGTAGAAAACATCCTCTTCCCATCTCTTGCCGGAAAAGGCCTTAAGCTATCTCCGGCAATTGTATTTCTCTCCCTGTTCTACTGGGGTTATGTACTTGGGACTTCTGGGGCCTTAATTGC
>CAZFNE010000417.1:0-2845 GCA_964520335.1 uncultured Methanosarcinales archaeon
TGGGATATCCGAGGGGCAAAATCCAGTGGAGTTGAAACAAACCGTACCAGTTTCAGCACGGGTATGAAGGAAATTGATGTGGTTTTTGGAGGAGAAAAGAAACTCTCAAATGCCATCGATGAACTTGTAGAGCTTTATCGTCCGCCGGTAATTTTCGTATATTCTACATGCATAGTTGGGATTATCGGAGATGACCTTGAAGCCGTATGCAAAAGCGCAAGCCAGAAACATAATATTCCGGTTCTGCCAGTGAAATCCGAAGGCTTCAAAGGGAATAAATCTGATGGTTACAAAGCTGCCTGTGATGCTTTAAAACAATTGATTAAATCTCCTAAATCTCTTCAGAATGAAAAGGAGAAGATAGGAGAAAGAAAACCAGGAACAAAAGTGGAGCTAGGACCTGGAAAGCCAAAGATCAATATCCTTGGAGACTTCAATGTCGCAGGAGACGTCTGGCTTGTAAAACCTCTCTTTGAGCAGATGGGAATCGAGGTAATTGTTTCCATGACAGGAGATTCAACTTCAAAGGCCATCTCAAGGTCTTCCGAAGCTGAGCTTTCCCTTGTCCAGTGCAGCGGGTCCATGACTTATCTTGCAAAATGGATGCAGCGAGAATATGGAATCCCGTATTTAACTGTGAGTTTTTTCGGAATTGAAGATATTTCCATAGCGCTTCGGAAAACCGCAGAATATTTTGGCTCCGAAGAAATGAAAAAGAAGGCAGAAGAGATCCTTGAGAAAGAAATAACCCGGATAAGGCCTGAAATTTCCCGAATCAGGGAGAGAGTAAAAGGAAAGAAAGCTGCAATCTATATGGGAGGCCCTGCAAAGGCTCTGACGCTTATTAAAGGTTTCTCCGAACTTGGTATGGAAGTAGTGATTATAGGAACCCAGACCGGGAAAAAAGAGGACTATGAGCAAATCAGTTATTCAGTCCGGGATGGGACGGTAATAGTAGATGATGCAAATCCCCTGGAACTTGCCGAACTGCTTGTAAAGCAGAAAGCTGACCTGATGGTTGCAGGCGTTAAAGAGAGATTCATAGCATATAAACTTGGAGTGGCGTTTTGTGACTTTAACCATGATAGGGTGATTGAATTCGAAGGCTTTGACGGGTTTCTGAATTTTGCAAGAGAAGTAGATGCTTCTATAAATAGTCCTGTTTGGAAAGCTGCTAAACACAGGATTTTAAGGCCTGAAACAGTCGAAACGGAAAAAGAAGCAGAATCTGAAAACAAAGCAGGATTTGAGAAAAAAAGAATAAAAGGAGTAAAAAGAAAGGCAATTTCAAGAAAAAGATCCACAAAACAACTTGAAAACATAGGTGTGGCATCGGAATACCTGTACCCTGCACTAGAAAAATTTGCTGAAAGCCAAATTGAAGGCTAGATGTAAGAAAAAGAGCGCCAAGGAAAAGATAAGGAGTATGAGATGACAAAAAGAAATTATGCAACTGTGAATCCCTGCGTAATGTGCCAGCCAATGGGAAGCACGCTTGCTTTTAAGGGAATTGAAAAGGCTATGGTGCTTTATCACGGTTCTCAGGGATGCAGTACCTATATGCGCCTGCACCTTGCTCACCACTTCAGAGAACCCGTGGATATTGCCTCAAGTTCTTTAAGCGAAAGAGGGGCCGTTTATGGAGGCACGGAAAACCTGAAGAAAGGGTTGAGAAACGTCATCAAGAGGTATAACCCGAAAGTGATAGGGGTTGCTACTACCTGTCTTGCCGAAACAATAGGAGATGATGTGCCTGCAATTATCCGGGAGTTTAAAGAAGAGGAAGGGATTGGGGATAATCTCGAAAAAGACCTTATAATTATTCCGGTTTCGACTCCCAGTTATGGAGAAAGCCATGTAAGTGGATACATAAAGGCTCTGGACGCAATTGTCAGGACGTTTAATGGAAGCGAAGAAGGAAAAGTAGAGAGAAAAGCGGGAAAAAAGGGAAACGAGGAAGAAGCAATAAAAGCTGTAAAAAAAGCTGCAAAAATCCCGAAAAGGAAACTAAACGGGAAACTCAACGTTATTCCTGTTGAAAACCTTTCCCCTGCGGATATCAGGGAATTAAAAGAAATCTTTGAGGTTACCACCGGAGATTTTATTTTCCTGCCTGATATTTCCGAAACCTTTGATGCTCCTTTAAGAGATGATCTTCCTAAAATTGCTTCAGGCGGAACGCCCCTTTTCGAAATAAAGGATATGAAAAACAGCCTGTCTAGCCTTGGCCTGGGAGTAGTAAGCAAAAATCTGGCAATAGAGTACCTGGAAGTCTCACATTATGTACAGGGACACAGTGTTCCAATTCCCATTGGGCTCTCGAATACTGATACTTTCTTCACCGAACTCGCAAAGCTCCTTTCCTGCTCGATTCCCGAGAAATATCAAAAAGAGAGAGGAAGACTTCTTGACTCTATGGTAGATGTGCATAAGTACCTTTATGGAGTGAAAATAGCGGTTTATGGGGATCCGGACCAGGTTTTTAGCCTGACAACTTTCCTGCTGGAGCTCGGAATGAATCCCATATTGGTAGCTACGGGTAGTAAAAGCCCGAATCTAGGGATAAAGATAAGGCAAATTTTCAAAGAATTGAGGCCTGACCTGGAACCTATAGTCCTTGATGGAATTGATTTTGACAGCCTGAACGACGCTGTTGGGAAATGCAGACCTGAAATTCTCATAGGAAATTCAAACGGGAGATACATCGCAAAAGCCCTTGGCATTCCCCTCGTAAGAGTCGGCCTTCCAGTTCACGACAGGGTAGGAGCACAGCGAATTCTTACTGTGGGGTATAGAGGAGCCCTGGAACTTCTGGACAGGATTACAAATGCAATTCTGGAAGCAA
>CAZFNE010000418.1:0-2832 GCA_964520335.1 uncultured Methanosarcinales archaeon
CAAAGAAAGCCTGGAAAATCGAAGAATATCATAGGGCAATTAAACAGTTTTGTGGAGTGGAAAAATGCCAGGCAAGAAGGAATAACGTACAGAGAGCACATATTATGATGGCTCTAAGAGCATTTCTAAGGTTTGAGATCCAAAGAATAAAAACAGGTATTACATGGTTTGAATTAAAATTGAGCATTACAAGAAATGCTATTAATAAATTTATAAGAAATCCAATGTATTCATTAGCATAAAAATGTAAAAAATTCAAAAGTTGACTGCAAACCAGTCAACTGCGTAAGTCCTATAATCTATTCCCGGATTTGACTCTGACACTCTATTTTCAAAAAACTTATTGTAACCAATTGTATGGGTGAGGCTGATACTTTGGCAATTACTTCCATATACTTTGGCAATTACTTCCATATACTTTTCCTTTTAAAATCCAAAAGTCGAACAAGTTTAATCTTTATCTTGCAGAAAAGGGATATGAAAAAGAAGTTAAATATATTTTTATGGTTAAAAGTTTTTAAACCGTTTTGAATTTAAAAAGGATTTTAACATTCTAGGCCTCGATTGTGGTGTTTTAAAATCGCATAAGGTTTTAAATCTCCAATGTTTTTTAAGAAAAATATTATATTTCTACATTAGCGGCTCTGTACTCTTTTAATTTACAATATTACTTCATAATATATATTTGAAATTGATACTGATGCTTTAATTTATTTCTTAATATTGTTTCCTTATAAGCTATATCTGTGGAATATTAATCAAATACGGGGATTGAGAGGGCATTCTCCAAAATAAAAATGCGCTTTAATCTAATTAATGCCACAGTTGAAAGACTGAACACAAGTATTGGACATGTTCGAGGGGTGTACTTAATTCGCTTAGTACACTTTATGTTCCTTGCATGGTTCCAGTGGGGGTTATAATGGGTACTATAGAAATAGATACTAAAAACGCTAAAGTTCCATATGCTAATAAAGAATCTTCTGAGGTAATTCAAGACCCTAAAATTATTTACGAAAACATTCATCAGGGTGAGCTTGATCTAGACTTAATCAGGGATGAATGTCTTTTCGAAGTATTTGAAAACACAGCTACTATTTATCCAGAAAGACCTGCTGTAATTTTTCAAAACAGAGAATATAGCTATGAGGAAGTAAACTCATATGCAAACCGCCTTGCTCGTTACCTGAGGGAGAAAGGTGTTCATAGTGGAGATACAGTGGGTTTAATCCTGGAAAAGTCTGCCGATTTATATATCACAATGCTTGGGATAATGAAGGCTGGCGCGGCTTATGTGCCCATTGATTCTGGTTATCCCAAAGATCGGGTAGAATACATCATAGAAAATAGCGGAGTTTCGCTTACAGTTACTTCCTCGGCAATAGCTCGCTTTTATGGGCTTTGTGATAATATACTTTTACTCGATCAAGAGCGCGAAATAATTGAGAAATTTTCAGATAAACGCCTTAAATGTACTGAAACCGGAGTAATGCCAAACGACCTTGCCTATATAATATATACTTCAGGCTCTACCGGGAGGCCAAAAGGAGTCCAGATTGAACATAAGAGTATCTGTAACCTTGTGCGTGCTTCCCAGAAAATCTACCAGATCCGGCCTGAAGATCGGGTTTATCAGGGATTTACAGTTGCTTTTGACGCTTCTTTAGAAGAAATCTGGATGGCTTTTGGGAATGGAGCAGCCCTGGTTCCTCAAACTCCAGAAATGCAAAAGGCAGGTCCAAATTTGGGGAAGTTACTCGATAAAGCTCAGATAACAGTTCTTTCATGCGTGCCAACTCTTCTATCCATGATGGCTGAAGACATTCCAAGTCTGAGACTTATTATTTTTGGAGGCGAAGCCTGCCCCCAGCATTTGATAGAAAAATGGCACAAGCCAGCCCGAAGACTCCTGAATACATATGGGCCTACCGAAGCAACAGTAATTGCTACATATTCGGAATTAGAACCTGGTAAAAAAGTTACCATAGGTAGGCCTCTCTCCAATTACAGCGTCTATATAATGTATGAAGATGGGTCTTTTGCACCTCAAGGGGATGCGGGAGAACTTTTAATAGGAGGAATTGGCCTTGCCAGAGGCTATATTGGGCGTGAAGACTTAAACAGCGAGAAATTTATTGCAAATCCAGAAGTAAAAGAT
Source organism: uncultured Methanosarcinales archaeon (assembly GCA_964520335.1). Taxonomy (GTDB): domain Archaea; phylum Halobacteriota; class Methanosarcinia; order Methanosarcinales; family Methanosarcinaceae; genus Methanosarcina. The sequence continues at coordinate 2,159 of CAZFNE010000418.1, forward strand.
TCCAAAGTTCCAAAAGTTCTTTACAGAACTGGAGATCTTGCCAGATTTAATGAGAATGGGGAAATTGAATTCCTTGGCAGAATAGATAGTCAGGTCAAAATAAGAGGGTTCAGGGTAGAACTATCTGAAATTGAATCTGTTATTAATACGGCAAAAGGAATCAGAATGTCTGTAGTTTCAGTCAATACCTCTCCTTCAGGTATTCAGAAACTGGCAGCTTATATTGTGCCCGAGGGGAAAAAAGAAGCAGTAGATTTGGCTGAAGTTTGCAATTTGCTAAAAGATCGGCTACCCAGCTATATGATACCTCAATACCTGGACTTCATCGATGAAATTCCAATGTTTCCTAGCGGGAAGGCAGATAGAAAAAGCCTTCCCCTTCCCAAAAACAGTATAAGGTCTATAAAGTCTGGAACTGAGGTCAGACCACGAAATGAAACAGAAGCTAAAATAGCCGAAGCCTGGAAGTCCGTGTTTAAACTTGAATCCATTTCAGTTAAGGATCATTTTTTTAACGACCTTGGAGGACATTCCCTTTTCGCAGCTCAGGCTGTTTCTGCCCTAAGAAAAGATCCTAAAATGGCCTTTTTAAATTTTTCAGACATATACGAAAATCCAACAATTGAACAACTTGCAGAGAAAGTAGCTTCGCATAAATCTGCTCGTTCAAATTC
>CAZFNE010000419.1:0-2832 GCA_964520335.1 uncultured Methanosarcinales archaeon
ATTGCAATTGAAGCATATACTATATTTTCAGGAAATAAAATGTATGAAAGCGTTACTCCACACAGGATAAGGATACTTCCTTTGAGGGGAATAGTCTGCTTGGAAGGCCTTCCCCACCTGCAGAGAAATGCAGATAATGAATCTGGAAGCTTATCGGAAAGTATTACAAATGAAATGATTACATAAACTGAAAGCAGAAATAGCAGCACGGGCAGAGCAAAAGCTCCAGAAATCTGTATCAAAAGGATCAGAGCAATTCCTGTAAAGAGATGGATTATCTGGCGCTCAACTTCTCCTTTAAGAGAAGCCTTATTATCACGGTATACACATTTTAAGCTTTGCCTATATTCGCTTAGCATGAAATCACTTTTTATACTCCACTAAATAAAATAAACCCTTTAAAAGGCAGATTTTCGAAAACAAAGCCTTAAGTATAATTTAATTTTCTGCAGCCCTTTAATATTCCCCAATGAAATATCTTTTATTAGATATATAAATTTATACAGATTAAATTTAAGAGTAGACCTGAAAAACGGTATAAATATGATTAGCTAAGAAACAATCAGGATATTTAGAAAGACTCTAATAATATTAAAGGAAAATAAAAAACTGAAGAAGTGCGAATAGTATATTCTTGATTAACTAAAGCCTGAATTGAGTTCTTAAAAAAATCTTTTTATATTTTGCGTAAGTCTTTAGTTTATGAATAATGAAGACAAACCTGGAACAGGAACCTGTGAGGACAGAGGATTTGGAGTAATGGGAGAAATCCTCAGAACTCTACAAGAAGAAGAATTAGAGCAAGTCGAGTCTCAGCAATTAGAGATGCAGGAAATAGCTTTTACAAAAAAGATAAAGGAAACTCTTATAGAAATGGATACGACCTTAAAAGAGATATTAAGCACTCAAAAACAAATATTAGAAGAAATAAAAAAGAGTAAACTTGAATAAACTCATAATTCTAGCTCTTGCCCATGTAAAAAATGATGATACATTCTTGCGGGCAGCTTTCAAAGACATACCCTGGTAGGATTGTTAAGTTCTCTTTTGAGGACTTCTATCCAATCAGGAGTCTCTATACCAGGATATTCGTATCCTAAAAGCAAGACTTCACTGAATTCTTTGCCTTCATCCGGCATAGCTCCGGTCACTTCATAAGTTGGAAAGGGAACCTGAAGGACGCCTTTTACAGTTTCATCTTTTTCTAATTTAGTAAGCCTACTGAGATTTTCCGTAAAAAGTGCTGATCCTGAGCCAACTGCAGTTACTATTGGGATAGTACGAATTGAGTTATAGGCGCAGGACTCGATTACAACAAAACCAAGTACAAGTTCTTTCCAGATAATAGGTTTACTTTGATCCTTATTTTCTGCCATAATTTACCCCCAGTCTAATCTTTATTGCTTTTGGACTTTAATATAAGGAAGGAATAATTTTTTCAATAATAAGTCTTTTTCTTTCCTTTACAAAACCTAATATTTTCCTGAAAATCTCACTATAAATGTAGTTTTAGTATTCTGCAGGTTTAAGCAGCCAGGAGATCCAGAAAAGAAATCAAATAAACTAAAAAAATAAAATAAAATAAAATAAAAAAAATCTAATAGAGAAGAATTAACTAGCTTATAAAAAAGATTTTAGCTAAAACAAATATATAAATAATTAAGAAATAATATGATTTGGGGGAATATAATGGCAGAAATATTAAGATTATCACCTGTTATTAGCACATATCCTGACGACAATTACAAAAATCTAACTATCGAAGTAGTTTTGCCAGGCGTAGAAAAGGAAAATATAAGCTTTAAAGTTACGGAAAATGGTTTTTACTTGAAAGCTAGCAAAGAAGGGGTCGATTATATAGATAGTTATGCTGTCTGCTGTCCTATAAGCCCTGAAAAAGCGGTAGCTAAATACTCAAATGGATTACTCAAGGTAACAGTACCTTTCCAGCAGGCATTTGAAAATGCAGTAGATGTAAAAATAGAATGAAATAGAGAACAGTTGATGAAGTACCGGATTGCTTTTAATTATATTTTCTTATTTTTTAATTTTATCTGCGGAAGCTAAAGTCTGAAAGTTCAAGTTTCTTCCAATCTCAAATTTATCCTTGCAAGCCGTAATACTTTTTACTTCAATTCGCAGCTGCCAAGAATTTTTAATTTATCTTCTCCACCATCCATGTGAAAAGATGTTTGAACCTTTTCTGGGCTCTGAGATACTCTTCAACCGGCCTTGGATCTTTAACTTTCCTTACCTGGGTAATTTCCCCATTTTCCATCTCATACATTGGTCAGAGGCAGGTTTCGACTGCAAGTTTTGCGATCTCAAGGGTTTTTGAGGTATCAAAACCCCAGCCTGTTGTACACGGTGCGTGAGCATGGACATATGTAGGCCCTACGATGTCTGCTGCTTTCTTAACTTTACACATCATACCTTGAAAACCGATTGAGGTTGTAGCCATGTAAGGAGAGCCATAGACTGCAATAATTGCTGGCATATCCTTTTTTTAGGACGTAGATTTCCAAAAGAGAATTTACTTGAAGGAGTTGTTGGAGTTGGCATTATAAAGAGTCAATCTAGGCTTTTGGTTTCGTGATTAACAAAGGTCTCATTGCCTATACAAACTTAAGTGAAATCCTGCCCTGATTCAAAGATGGGATTATAGTTTATCAATACTATATTAATAAGGGTTTGGATGAGCAAGAATTTCAACTTAAGGCGAAATAGATATGATAAGAATGGAGCCCAAGACCATTATAATTGGAACTGTTATTGCGGTTATTCTAATGGCGGGTCACTCTAAACATTTTCGAAAAATAGCCAGAGGCAGGA
>CAZFNE010000420.1:0-2814 GCA_964520335.1 uncultured Methanosarcinales archaeon
TTGAAAAAGAAAAGTTCCCCCGATACAAAGCCTGTGGAGGAGGGCTCTCAGCACATGCCATTTCTTACTTGATTTTGAGCTCCCAGAAGACCTTATCGAATGGAAAATTACAGGAGCAAAAATCGTTTTTAAAGATCAATTAATTGAAGCTCATAAAGATCATTGTTTATCTGTTTTAATTTCAAGGAATAAATTTGATGAATTTCTGCTCAAAAAAGCAAAAGAGACAGGAATTAAGGTTCATACAGGAGAAAAAGCAATTAGCTGCAGGGAAACGCCTGACTGTGTTGAAATAGAGACTTCTCAGGGAGCTACGTACAGGGGAAAATTTGCAATTATTGCTGAAGGAGTGCAGGGCCTTCTAAAGACCTGCGTAAGGCAAGCAGATAATAGGAATGAATATGGAATTTGTGTGGTTACTGAAATCCCTGCTGAAGAAAGAGAAATCGAAGAAAGATTGGGAAAAACTATAGAACTTCATTTCGGGGTTGCAGGCGGAGGATATGGCTGGATTTTTCCGCACAAATCCTATTATTCGGTTGGGATTGGGGGAGTTATCAGCGATATTCCGCATCCAAAGAAAGCGATGCTTAAATTCTTGCAAGATAATGGTTTCTCAGGGGAATATAAGCTTCATGGACATAAAATTCCCTGGGGTGGTATCAAAAGAAAAATCAGAGGTTCAAGGGTGCTTTTAAGTGGGGGTGATGCGGGTTTTGTAGATATGTTTTCAGGGGAAGGGCTTGCGTATGCTATTAAATCAGGGCAGTTGGCCTCTGAAGTAGTTGCTGAAATTTGCCTTGAGAATAAAAATCTGAAAGATTTGGGGAAATATGAAGCTCTCTGCCAGGCAGAATTCGGAACTCACCTTAAGTATTCGCTTATGTTTTCCAAAATAATGCACAATTTCCCTGACAGGACTTTCAAGATCTTTACTGCAAATGAAAAAATGATTGATAAGTATCTTGAGGTTATAGATTTCACGATCGATTATAAAGACTATCTCAGGTGGCGCCTCATGAATTTTAAACTTAGATATTAGGTGAGGATTAATAATAGCCCTAATTTTAAACCTTATTTTTTCTTAAAGTTTTACTAATATTTTTTTCCTTTACCTTTTTATTATTCCACTTCATTCTAGTAAATAAAATATCATTTCTTGGCTGATATTTACTACGACAGCTTTACATACTGAATATGGTATAGCAGTAACTATCAAATGATGCTGATGATGTAATATGACAGCATTAAATATCAAGTGTAAAGCCAAATAATGTGGGTGTTTAGATATGTATGATTTAGTTATCATAGGGGGAGGACCTTCAGGAGCATCTGCTGGAAGAGAAGCTGGGAAAAGAGGGCTCTCAACTCTCTTACTTGAAAAAGAGAATTTCCCAAGGTATAAGCCCTGTGGAGGAGCACTTTCTTCTTATGGTCGTTCCTGCCTGGATTTTGAACTTCCCGAAACTTTAATTGAAAGAAATATTTCAAAGGTAAAGATTCAGTACAGAACCCAGTTTGTAGAGACAAGTAGAGGAATTACATTAGCCTCACTAATATCCAGAGAAGTTTTCGATCTTTATTTGCTTGAAAAGGCTAGAGAAACAGGTATCGAAATTCATACCGGCGAAAAGGTCCTGGACTGTATTGAAAAAGAGGACTGTGTTGAAATCAAGACTACGGATAATACTTATCTGGCAAGTTTTGTCCTTATAGCTGAGGGTTCAGAAGGAATTCTTAAACACAAAGTCCGGGAAAAAGATCAGAGAACAGATTACAGCCTTGCGCTGGTAACCGAAATTCCAGAAAAGGACGAAAAAATAAGAAAAAGATTTATAGATGCTTTAGAACTTCATTTTGGAGTTGCTCACGGTGGATATGGGTGGATTTTTCCGCATGCAGGTTTTTACTCTGTGGGTATTACAGGAATAGCGAAGGATCTCATGCATCCAAAAAAAGTCCTGCAGGATTTCCTTAGGGAAAATGGTTTTCCTGAGGAATATCGTGTTCATTCCCATATCATTCCGCTGGGCGGGATTTCAAGAAAAATTATAAGTTCGAGACTCCTCCTCAGCGGGGATGCCGCCGGCTTTGTGGATGCTTACTCAGGAGAAGGCCTTTCATATGCAATCCGATCAGGGCAACTTGCAGCAGAGGCGGTCGCAGATACTGTAATGTATGATCGAAAGGTAAAGAGTCTAAAAGTTTATGAGGCAAATTGCAAGGAGGAATTTGGGAATTATCTTGCAAGTTCTCTTAAGCTTGAAAAGGTAATGCATCATTTTCCAGAAACTTCGTTTAAACTCGCTGTTAGTAACAGGGAAATTCTGGACAAATATCTGGATGAAGCAATAATTAACAGAAACCATAAGGAGTATGTCAGGTGGCTATTGTTGAATTTTTGCCTCTCTGAGCCCATCTCCAAAATAAAAGCCCTGGCAATAGATGGAATTCGCAAGAATTAAAAATTTGGATAAGATTTAAAAGTAAACTAAAGTAAACACAGGCAAAAAGACTTGAAAGTAAAAACAAGGACAAAAAAACTGCAATTGGCGCAGATATCTTGAATAAAAAGATTAAATAAGAAAACAAAAAACGGATATTATTTTTTATGAGAGTGAGGCGTGTAAGCTCCCTTCTGTTCCTGCAAAAATTTCCTGCACCTGCCAGTGAAAGAAATGATCCTTAAGGATACTTGCAGAGACGGCATTCGGCTATGCGTTTCCAAAAACAATCGGGAGATTCCGGAATGCTCTTTATCCCGATTTCCAACTTGCACCCACGAGGATTCGCCGTTTCATCCATTTTCCCTGA